>JBNMNW010000046.1:0-26062 GCA_051278165.1 Planctomycetota bacterium
CGCTTCGCCTTCGGCGCATGGTGGCAGCCGGTGGGGTCGTTGCGCAGCAGAGTGTCGAGCGCCGTGCTGCCGATGCCGGTCAGTCCGAGCGCGCCAAGACCTGTTGCTCCGTGGCCGAGCAGTGAACGGCGCGTCAGGTCGCGGGCGTGGTGCAGTAGTGGTTTCATGGGCGCGTCAGCACCTCGTCGAGATTGAGCACGATCGACGCGAGCACGGCGAGGGCTGCGAGTTGTTCGCTTGGAATGTTGCCGTCCGGCTTGGTGTCGCCGACGGTGAGCAGGCTGTTGGCGGCTTCGGGTTTCGCAGTGAAGTGTTCGATGCTTTGCTGCAGCCGCGAGTTCAGTAGTTGGTGTTCTCGATCGGTGGGGTGGCGTGCGGTTGCTGCCCGAAACAGCCACTTGATGCGGTCTTCAGGTGTTTTGGCGGCGTGCCACGCCCTGGTCGCGAGGCCGCGAGCGGCTTCAACGAATCCAGTTTCGTTCAACGTGGTCAAGGCGTGTAGCGGCGTATTAGTGGTCGAACGCCTGACCACACACGCTTGACGCGATTGCGTGTCAAACAGCATCGTCGGCCCAACGATGCGCCGCCAGAATACGTAGAGGCTGCGGCGGTAGAGGTCCGCGCCGGTGCCTTGCTGGTATCGAATCGTGCCAAACGTCGCTTCGGCCCAGATACCGTCAGGTTGGTAAGGGCGCACCGGCTGGCCGCCGATCTCTGGGGCAAGATGGCCACTGAGCGCGAGTGCTTGGTCGCGCAACATCCAAGCCGGCAATCGGTGGCGCGCGCTGCGGGCGAGCAGTTCGTTGTTTGGATCTTTGGCGAAGGCTGCTGCGTTGGTCGCGGCAGACTGCCGGTAGGTGTTGCTGGTCACGATCAAGCGATGCAGGCTCTTGAGATCCCAGCCTTCGGTGACGAACCGGTTGGCCAACCAATCGAGTAGCTCGGGGTGGGTCGGGCGATCGCCTTGCCGGCCGAAGTCTTCAGTCGTCGCCACCAGGCCGCGGCCAAACAGTGTTTGCCAGGCGCGGTTGACGGCGACGCGCGCAGTCAACGGGTGCTTGCCAGACACGAGCCAGCGCGCCAGATCGAGGCGGTTCGCCGGCTCGCTGTTCAAGGTCGGCAAGAACGACGGCGTGCTGGCGTGGACCTCTTCACGTTGTTGTTCGTAGTCGCCGCGCTCAAGCACGTGCGTCGTGCGGCGCCTCGCTCGCGGCAACTCGTCCATCACCGAAACGTCGAGCGCCGCTTGCTCGAGCTTGCTCTGTTCCGTGCGCAGCGCTTGCAGCTGTTGGTCACGCATCGCGAACCCATCGACGTGCTGCATGCGATAGTGGTGTTGCAGCAGCTGTCTGTGGACGTCGGTTCGTTTTGGCGCTTCGGTGAGCAATGCCTGCACGACTGCAAATGGCAGGTCGCCAACCGTCTCGCCGACACTCCGGAAGTACATGCCTCCGGCTCCGCCGGTGTTGATGATCTTGATCAACAGCTGATTGTCGCCCGTTTGCAGCGGCAGGTCGGCGCGCTCTTGGTCTGGCTTGGCGCCTCGCCGCGTGTCGTTCTGCAGCACGAGCTTGCCGTTGCACCAGACCTTGATGGCGTCGTCGCTGCCGAGCGAGATGCGCATGCGGCGCGGGCTATCGGTTGTGATGGTGCGGTAGAAGTAGTCCGTGTAGATGCCCTGGCTGAAGAGCGCGACCTTGCCGTCGACTAACTCCGGCGCTGGCCGCCAATCTGGACCGATGCGGGGCTCGGTGGTCGTTTCGGAAACGAACGGCTCGGCAAACATGGTGTTCGGCCCGCCGTCGCCAGGTTCGAAGCGAATGCTTCTCAGCCACGGTCCCAGCGTCGCAGGCTGCAGCGATTGCTTGCTGCCGGTGTGTTGCTGCTGCTGCGCTGTTTCCCATGTGGCTTGGGCGCGATCGAGGTCTCGGTCGGCGCGTAGCTGCGAGCTGTTGCGTTCGTCAATCTGTGCAGCCAGCGACTGCAACCGGGCACGGCTTTTCTGGTCGTGCACGTAGCGCATCGTCGGTTGCAGCTTGCCGCCGCTGCGACCGCTCCCGGTTTCGGACGTTTGGTTGAAGAACGCGAACAGGCTGTAGTAGTCGTTCTGCGAGATGGGGTCGTACTTGTGGTCGTGGCAGCGCGCGCATTCAAACGTCATGCCCATCCACACGGTTCCGACGGTCTCGGTGCGGTCGAAGGTGTTCTCGATACGCGTTTCCTCGGCGATGCGACCGCCCTCGCCGTTGTGGGCATTGTTGCGCAGGAAGCCCGTTGCTAGCCGTTGTTCTTGGCTGGCATTCGGCAGTTGATCGCCGGCCAATACCTGCACCGTGAACTGGTCGAACGGCACGTTGTCGTTGAGTGAACGCACTAGCCAGTCGCGCCACGGCCACGACGTTCGGGTCGGGTCATTTTGGAAGCCATCGGTGTCGGCGTAACGCGATGCCTCGAGCCACGGCCACGCCATGCGTTCGCCGTAGTGAGGTGAGGCGAGCAGTTGGTCGACGATGTGGTCGTAGGCCGCATCGGTTGGGTCGTTGACGAACGCATCGAGCTGCGCTGGCGTTGGCGGCAGGCCAGTCAGGTCAAGCGACACGCGGCGCAGCAAGGCGGCCGGTGCCGCGGCGCTGGCCGGCTGCATACCCGCGGACTTGAGCTTGCGCAGCACGAAGGAATCGATGGCGTTGCGGGCGAGGTTCGCTTGGCCCGTGGCTGGGGCGATGATTTCGTTTGGCTCTGCGAACGCCCAGTGCTTGCGCCATTCCGCGCCTTCTGTGACCCATTGGCGCAACGTCGCAATCTCGGCGTCCGACAGCTGCAGGTTGGAGTCGCGCGGCGGCATGACGTCGTCATCCGACGCCGTGATGCGGTGGATAAGTTCGCTCTGCTCTGGCTTGCCTGCGACGACGACCGCAGCCCCGTCACGCATCGCAAACACGCTGCCCTCGTCATCGAGGCGGAGGTCGGCCTTGCGAGCGGCGGCGTCGGGACCATGACAGGTAAAGCACCGGTCCGACAGGATCGGCAGCACGTCACGCGCGAACGAAACCTTCGGCGATGTCGCCGCAGGCTGCGCGGTTGCAGGTGGTGTAGTGGCAGGTGGTGTTCGTGCAACAGCCTGGGCCGTTGCAGCACACGTGACCAACGACAGGATGGTTGCGAGGGCACAAGCGAATCGCATTGCCTTCCAGGCTACCGCAGATCGCGAAGCGCGCGCACCGACAGTTCGGCAAACAGCTGCTTCCATACGGTCCACTTGTGGCCACCTGGGCGGGTCAGCACTTGGGCTGCTGGCAGTTCGGTTGCGACCATGGCAATGGTCTCGGCGAAGCGATCCTGTTCGCCGTAGCCAAGCAGCAGCTTGGGCGAAGTGGCGGGCTGCATCAGCACGTTTTGATACCAGACCCATACATCGCGGAAGCGCGTCTCTGAGCCGGTGGTCGCGTCGGTGTCGGTCGGCCGCGTCCACATGCGCGGGCCACCAGCTTTGCGCACTTCGTCGATTACCTCATCGCTGCCCATAAACGGGGCCATCAGGATGACGCCGTCGATCTGTTCTGGATGGTCGTCGGTATAGGCGACGCAGCCAAGTCCGCCCAGCGAGATACCGACCAGCCAGATGTGTTCGTAGCGACCGGCGACGGGCTGGATCACATCGAGGTGCAGTCGCTCGACGATCGATTCTTGCCGGTAGTAGCCGAAGTGTGAGTCGGCACAGATCACATCGAACCTCGGATTGGCCTTCTGCACCATCTCGACCAGGCCATGTGATTCGTAGTAGCTCGGCCCGTCACCCATGCCGGGCAACATCACCACCAGTCCGTTGGCGTTGGCCGCAGGGGCGGGGTGCACGACCATCGGCATCGGCACGCTAGCCGAGCGGAAATACACGCAGCTGCTGCCCAGCAGTGCGACGAAGATCGAGATCAGGGTAAGGCGGGTCGTCATGAGGAACGGCTACTTGGGGCGCTGGACGTCCAGGTTGGTGATCAGCGTGAGCACCTTCTGCATGTTCTTGGGCTTGCCCTCGAGCAACAGCGCATTGCTCTCGCCATGCGCGCGAATGGTTGGGTAGCTGACGCCGCTTGCTCGCGCCTCGGCCAAGAACTGTTCCACGGTGTCGGCCATCTCCTCAGCCTTGGTGTGCTGCAGGTAGATGATGGTTGTGCTGGGGGTTGTGCTGGGGGCTGTGCCGGAATCCAGCGTTGCGGTCGCGCAAGCCGCCGTGAGGCAGCCCATGAGAAGAACCGATAGCAGAGGGTTGCGCATGGTCGGCACAGTCTAGCGCTCCAGGTCGCCTTTCAGCGGCTTCGCTTGCGCAGCGCCGATTCCGGAAAGTCCGACGACTATCAGGAACCGTGTGAAGAACATCAGCGAGTCCTTGCCCATGGCGCGCAGTGTAGTCGAATCCCTCTCCCCCCGTTTGCACACTCCACTGCCTGTGAAACTAGAAGATCGCGATCGTCTGCTGCACGAGTCTCTCAAACGTTGGTTTGGGTTTTCGTCGCTACGCCCCCTGCAAAAAGAAGCCGTCGATGCGGCGCTCGATGGGCGGGATGCCCTGGTGGTGTTGCCAACTGGCGGCGGTAAGTCGTTGTGCTACCAGCTGCCGGCGCTGGTGCTCGACCGCTTGACGATCGTGGTGTCGCCGCTGATCGCGCTGATGCAGGACCAAGTCGATGGCTTGCGTCTCAATGGCGTGCCGGCGGCTGCGTCGCACAGCAACCTCAGTGCCGAGGGCCGTCGCGAACTCAACCAACTGATCAACAGTGGCGAATTGCGCATCCTGTTTGTCGCGCCCGAGCGTTTGTTCCGCGAGGACTTCCTGCAGTGGCTGACCGAGCAAGACGTTGCTGCGATCGCGATTGACGAAGCGCACTGCATCAGCCAGTGGGGGCATGATTTCCGGCCTGAGTATCGCCGCATCTCGGAGCTCCGTGAGCGCTTTCCCGGGGTGCCGGTGCAGGCCTACACAGCGACGGCGACGCCGCGGGTTCGCGAAGACATTTGCGAGCAGCTGAACTTGAAGGATCCGGCCGTGTTGATCGGCACGTTCGATCGCCCCGAACTGACCTATCGCGTTTTGCCGCGCCAAGGCCTTATCGATCAGGTTGTCGAAGGCATCGGTCGTCATGGCGACACCGCGACCATCGTCTACTGCATTTCGCGTAAAGACACCGAGACCCTCGCCAAGCAGCTGAAGTCGCGCAAGATCGAGGCCGAGGCCTACCACGCTGGTTTATCGGCCGGCGAACGAACGCGCATCAGTTCGGACTTCCGTGCGGAGCGACTCAACGTCGTGTGTGCAACGGTTGCCTTCGGCATGGGCATCGACCGCAGCGACGTTCGCTTGGTCGTGCATGCTGCAATGCCGAAGAGCATCGAGCACTACCAGCAAGAGACGGGGCGTGCCGGTCGTGATGGCTTGCCGTCCGAGTGCTTGTTGCTCTACTCCGGTGCCGATGCTGCGAAGTGGCGCATGATCGTGCAGCGCGGCGGCGAGGAATACGGCGATGACGAGACGGTGCAGGCGCAGTTGGCGTTGCTCAATCACATGCAGCGCTTTGCCGGCCGCGCGCGCTGCCGTCACCGTTCGCTCAGCGAATACTTCGGGCAGGACTACAACGAGCCGAGTTGCGGTGCCTGCGACGTTTGCCTCAACGAACTCGATTTGGTTCCTGATAGCCACGTCACCGCCCAGAAGATCTTGTCCGCGGTCGCACGCACTGGCCAACGCTACGGCGCGAGCTACGTCATCGATGTGTTGCGCGGCAGCAAGAACGAGAAGGTGCTGCAGCGCGGTCACAACGAGATCCCAACGTTTGGATTGCTTAAAGACCTGCCCGCGATGCGGCTCGGCAACTACATCGACCAGTTGATCGACGAAGACGTGTTGGTGCGCACCGACGGTGAATACCCGGTGCTGGTGCTCAATGAAGCCTCGGCCGATGTGTTGCGTAGCACGCGCGAGATCGAACTGCGTGCGCCTAAGGGCGGGCTCGACCAGAAGCCACGTCGCCGCCGCAGTGCCGCTGGCACAAGTGTCGCTCGCGAACTCAACGGCACCGAGCAAGAAGTCTTCGATCGCTTGCGCTCCGTGCGCCGCAAGCTCGCCAGCGACCTCGGCGTGCCGCCCTACGTCGTGTTCTCCGACGCGACCCTCGAAGAGCTGGCCCGCGAGCGCCCGACGACCCGTTCCCAGATGCTCGACATCAAGGGCGTCGGCCCTAAAAAGGTCGATTCGTTCGGCCCACAGTTCCTCGAAGCACTGTCCGAATGAGATTGGCCGTCGCGGCGGCAACGCTGGCGGGCTGTGCTTGGAAACCCGGGCGAGTCGGTGCTCGCGGTCGAAGTGGCGGGTCTACGCGCCGGCGCCGGACAGGCACCGCCGCCATGATGCAGCTGGTCGATTGATCATCGTGCTCATTCCCGGTGCAATGTAGCGCGCCGACGTTCCAACCATCATGACCACGGCGTTGAGGTTGGTCGCGCAGAGTTGCTTAATGTCGAACTCGAGTGCGCCGGTGACGAAGGTGCCATTTGGCAGGTAGAAGGCAGGGATCCCCCAGCTTGTGCCGCTCAGCGTTACGCGGATGGCCGACAGGTTTGGTCCCCGCGACGACGGCGACAACCTAAGGCCGTTTGGCAATGCAAACAGTGGGGTGGTTGCGGACGATGAGTAGAGGCGGTCGCCCTGGGTTGTTGGCACGATCAAGTCAGCACTGCCTGCGGAACCGCCACCTCGAAATGGTGGTTGCGTAGCATTGCTGTGGAGGAGCATCTGCGCGCCAGTCGCTAAGTCTATTCGGCGAATGTTGAGTCCATTGGTTCCCTGTTCCACAGAGTAGGAAACACCCTGCGTGCGAAGCATGGTCTGGGGATCGATAGTGCCCTCCGGAAAAGGCTGCGTGCCCGATCCGGTTGCAGTGAGATTCGTGACCGTTCCGCCCGTGGCCGATAGAACTGCTCGGAACCAGTCCATCATGTTGGGGTCACCAATCGCGATCGTGATGTCGTTAGCGAGGAAGCCGGGCAGGATGTGGACGCCGATGTATGGCTGGAAGATTGGGTCCGAGGTGATCTGTAGCGTGGGGAGCGTACCGGAAGTGTCCAGCAGGTAGAGCTCGTCGCGGATATCGGAATCGATGTAGAACAGGCGCGTTCCCGCTTCATTAAGCATGAGTGCGGGCGACCCTGACTCCTCGGGCAGGTAACCGGGGTCTTCGTACTTGCTGGGTGGTGGTGGCAGGACGTTGGCGCCGCCAGCTAGTCCCACAGTCCACAATCGCTGCTGTTGTTGTGGTCCATATAAGAACACGATGCGCGAACCGTCTCCCGACATTGCCATCTGATCCTTCAGGATGGCGTTCGGTTGCGCGGGCGGCGACACGTTGGTTGGCGTTGCGCCATCTCCCAGTCCGCAGCGGAACACTTGCAGCAACTGATCTTGGAACCACACAACTTGGTCGCCAACCATTACCGAAGTTGGTTCGGCAATCGCCAGTGGTGCGATTAGGCGAGATGCTGTTCCTGTGCTGGCGTAGTTGTTGCCGTCCAGTCTTACGACGAACAAGCCTCCAGCGAGCAGAGGCACAGAAAAGTGGCTACCATTCCTCGCGACGCCGATGCGGTCCTCGAAGGGATCCGCAAAGGCAATGCCAGGCTGTTCAAGAACCACGCTCGCGCTGCCGTTTCCGGCGACATGAACGAAGCCCCAATGGGTTCCTCCTGCGCGCTTGAAGCGCAATAGGCGTCCTCCATCGGGAAGCTCGACGCGCACCACGCTGTTGCGATCGAGCCTTCGGCTTCGGCTTGCGTCGGATTCTTGGCCAAGATAACGCCCGGTGATCTCGATCGGCAGGAGCTCAATGTCTTGGACCACGGTCGTGCCAGCTGCATTCGGATTGCTTTCGGGTAGCGATACAATCGTCAACGACGATGTCGTGCCTTCCGCGAGCGTGATGGTCTGTGCGGCCAGGGGCACGCACAGAAGCAGAACATTGGTCAGTAGAACGCGAAGCATGGCAGTAGGGAATGGTAGCCGGATGAGCGTTGGCCGTCAGGTCGGTCTGTTACGGCCTGACGCGGTCTAGTTCTCGACGGTCTTGTTGTCGACGTTGCTGAACTCCCACCCGTTCTGGGTGCCGACCAACGCTTGGCTGGTTACTTCGAGCCCGATGAACACCGGGTTGTTGGGGGTTGTGTAGATCGTTTGGAAGACTCCGCCAAACGTAATCCCGCCGGCCAACAGGAACGGCTGGTTGCCCAGGAGCCATGCACCGGTGAATCCTGGGATCGGGGTGAAACTGGTGTTCAGCGTCCAGTCCATGAAGATGAACGCCGCGGAACCAGTTGGCGCGAAGACTTCCCACGTCTTGGTTTCGCCGAGACGCAGGTTGCCCATGTCCATCATCTTGACGGTTGGCGAAGCGGCGTCGATACGCAGAATAGGGGACGCTGCGGTGCCGATGTTCGTGACGTCGAGAAACGCGTGCTGGCCTTGCCAGAGGTTCAGGTTCAACACATTGCTGACGACCGGAATGGTGGTTCCGTCAAGGACGAACTGGTTGGCCGTGCCTTGCACGTCTTCAACTTTGCCACGAATCGTGGTTTGGGCGTTGGCGGCGGCAGACAGGATGCAGGTGGCAACAAGAACAGAAACGAATCGCATAGCTAATACCTCTTTGGTTGGGGTTTGGATGCCCTTCCCAAAGCAATGGCTGTGCCACTCGCGTATTGATCGGAATGTGCGTGGATTCCGGACGCGATGCGCTGCAGGTGTTCGTGATTGCGACGGTTCTTGCGAGGCTACTCGCTGAGATCGTGCCGTTTGAGCTTGTCGTAGAGAGCTGTGCGGCTGATGCCTAGGATCCGCGCGACCTTGGTCTTGTCGCCGCCGTGCCGACTCATCGCAGCGGCGATCGCACGTTTCTCGGCTTCCTTCAGCGTGATCACTTCTGTGTCGGGCACCGAGGCGGTCGTCGATCCGGTGGCGGGTTCAGTCGGCAGTTTTAGGTCGATGATTTCGGTGCCGTCACAGAGCAGTGCCGCTCTTGCGATGACGTGCTCCAGTTCGCGGACGTTTCCTGGCCACGAGTAGGAAGTGAGGGCGGCAGTTGCTGTCTTTGAGAGTTCGAGCGACGTGGCCGCGTGCTGTGCATGGTGAGCGACAAAATGCTTGGCTAGCAACTCGATGTCGCCAGGGCGTTCTCGCAAGGAAGGCACTCGAATTTCGACCGCGGCTATGCGGAAGTAGAGGTCTTCGCGAAACTCCCCGGCAGCGATCATCTCGCGCAGGTTCTTATGCGTCGCCGAAACCATGCGTAGATCCAGCTCGATGGTGTGATCGCCGCCGATGCGGCGGATCACGCGCTCTTGCAGGGCGCGCAGCAGCTTGACCTGTAGCGAGTGCGGCATGTCACCAACCTCGTCGAGGAACAGCGTGCCACCATGGGCCAATTCTAACAGTCCGGGTCGGTCGCGATCGGCACCGGTGAAGGCTCCCTCGACATGTCCGAAGAGCTCACGCTCCATCAACTCGGCCGGGAGCGCTGAGCAGTTCTCGGCGACGAACGGCCCGTTCTTGCGACTGCCGTTTTCGTGGAGGGCGCGCGCGACGAGCTCCTTGCCGGTTCCCGTTTCGCCTTGGATCAATACGGAGAGTGGCAAGTCCGCCAGCTTGTTGATCTCTGCCCGCAACGCACACATTGCGCTGCTGTCGCCAAGCAAGCGCGCACGTTTACGTTTTGAGGTTCGTGTCGCAACGACCAAGGCTTGCTTGCTGGTCGTCAGTTCCGTGCGCATCGCCTCTTCACGAAGCATGCGGTCTACTGCGATGGCGGCTTGGTCCGCGAGCACCTCAAGCGCCTCCTTGTCATGCTCGGAGAACACGCCGGCGCGGCCTGGGTGTTCGACGTAGATGGCTCCTTTGGTGCCGCCAGCGCTGTGGAACGGTGCACAGATGGCCGATCGGATCCGTAGGTTCTGCACGGATTGCATTGCTTGCAGTTCCTCGTTTGCGAGCACGTCCACACCCGTGAGCGTGCGTTGCTCTTGCACGGATTGGTTGGCTAGCGAGCGGCTGAACGCTTGGGCATGCGAGGCTCCATGGCCGCTCTGGAACTCCCTTTGGATGCCGTCGCTACGCATTACCAGCAGGTAGCCGTTTCGGCCGCCTGTCAGGGTGACTGCAGCATCAAGCAACGTGGCCATTGCTTGGTCGAGCTGTTCTGCTTGCGCCAACTTTCGGTTGACGGCGAGGAAGGTACGGAATAGCTCGCGGCTTGGTTGGTGGGCGCTGCCTTCGGGCATGCCGTTACTGTCTCCTGAGGACTGCTGTTCCGCCAACTCCTCTTGGAAGTGCGCAAACTCCTCCTTGAGCCGTGCCGTGTCAGGTACGCCAACGAGTGCCAGCGAGGCCTCCGCTTCTTGCACGTCTCCTGCTCGCACATGTGCGCGGGCCAACATTAGTAGCGTCAGACGTGCCGTGCTGGTGTCACCCAGTTGGTGGAGGCGCGCCGATGCTTCGGTCAGGGTCTTCTTGGCAGTGTCGAGGTCGTTACACGAGAGCGCCGTAATGCCGAGGTTAGCTTTGGCGATGGCGGCCCGCCCGTGGTCGCCGAGGTGCTCGTAGAGTGCGTGGGCTTCTCGAAAGCGGCTGGCGGCCTCGGAGTGGGCGCCTGCATCCCTGGCGACCACGCCAAGGTTAAGTTGGCTGCTTGCTGCATGCCGAAGGTGTCCGATGCGTTGCGCGAGTTGCACGGCCTTCTCAAAGTGGCTGCGGGCGGCGTCCAGGTTGCCTTGCCGCCGTTCAAGGTGTCCGTAGGTCGTGTGCAGCGATGCTCCTGCATACGGGTGTAGGTCGCAGTCGAGCTTGTTCAGGCAGTCGTCGACGAGGGCTTTGCTCTCGACCAACTTGCCAGATTGCTCGAGCAGTGCTGCCAACACCAAGTCTTCCGCGAGGGTGTTTTCGTCGTGAGCGAGCAACTCGTAGGCCCGCGTGTTGTCACCGATCGCCATGGCGAGTTTGGCGGCGACTCTTCGGTGTCGCCGATGCAATGGTGGCCCGGCCAGTGAGAGTTCCTGCGCTGCTAGCGCGAACTGTCCGGTGTCGACCAGCGCTTGGGCTTTGAGTACTGGCAAGTTCGTGCAGAGCGGCAGCGCGCGTGCCGCTTCGCCTGTATCCAGCATGCCCTTGATTAATGCGATTCGCGCACTTGCTTCATCTGCCTCCGGGGCGCCAAGCCAGAGGGAGCGCGCGTGCTCAAGCATGCCTTGCCGAGTGGCCTGTCGGATGCGGGTTTCGAGGGGTATGTGTAGCTCCGTGGCTTGCTTCGTTGACGCTTGTTCGAGCCGGCCACTTAGCGCCGCCGGCCAAGTCCATCTAGTACCCGCCGGCAACAGTTCCCCTGCATCGACAAGCTTTCGCAGAGCTTCCGTGATGGCTGCGCTGGTCGTGCCCTTGGTCAATAGCCAACTGGTTGCCTGCTCGAGAGCGAGCCCTTCCAAGCCAATTGTGGTTGCCAGGTGTCGTGACAGTCGACTGCTGCTAAGGGGCGGTAGGTGAAGTGTGGCGCCTAGGGTGCTGTCGCGTCGAACAAGTGCATCGTGCTGGTTGTCCTGGATCGCAACGACACCAGTCAGTGTGACTGCGAGCTGCATGGCAATCGCCTGGCGATCGCGTTGGTCGCCGCCCGTGATGCGGATGTCGTGTTGCGAAGTGGGGACGTTTGCGAGCTCTTGCGCGAATAGCTGCACGGGGTCGGGGGCAAGTGCTGCGAACGATGGCCGCCCTGATCCGCTGCCGCATAGAGCGTCCAACGCCCCGTCGGCGTCGGGAAACCTCTTGGCTGGGTGTCGCGCAACGCAACCCTTGATCAGGCCGGCAAGCTGTGGAGGCAAGTCGGCGCGATCAAACCGACAGGCGTGAAAGAAGTCCTCTGCTGGAAAGCGCGAAGCGAATGACGAGACATCGAATTGCTCCGCAGGGATTAGTGCGTGCATGACCATCGCACCAATTGAGAACAAGTCCGAACGCTGGTCTGGGACTGTTCCTAGCAGCACTTCTGGCGCCGCAAAGAAGGGCGTGCCGCCGCGTGGCCGCGAACCTGTTCGCACTGCCAAGCCAAAATCCAGTAGGTGCAGTTGGCCGCCCTTATCGATGACCAAGTTGCTCGGCTTCAGATCCAGGTGCAGCACGCCGCGAAGATGCACGAACGCGATGATCTCGAGTAACTGCTGGAGCACGGGGCGCAGCGCCTCAAGGTTGCGAGGCAGCGACGTGAGTACGTTGCCTTCGACGTGGTCTCGCAACACGAACACGCGGCCGTCGGCTAGGCGGCCCGTCTTATGCACGGTTGGAATCGATGGGTGCAGGACCGATGCGCCGACGGATGCCTCGGCCGAGTGCTCGCCCTTGGGCAGGACCTTGAGCACAAAGTGGCCGTCAGCTTGGTCCCTAACATGCAGCGTGCGCCCCTGACCGCCGCGGTATTCGCGGACCAGTCTTAGCTGTTGCGAGAAACTGGCAAGCAGCGACTCGGCTGACTCCATCAGTCCTCTCGCACGCGCACCCTGGTGGCTTCGATGGTCGTGGCACCGATCGCCGTGCCGCGGATCCAGATGCGATCCGTTCCTGGTTGGACCTCAGCCAGCGTAATGATTGTGCTGCCGCCGCCCTGATTCTGTCGGCGCTCAATCAAGGTCGTGCTGGTGATCAGCACTGCCGCTTGCGCCACGGAGGCACCCTGAATCACGATGGGGTCATTGTTGCGGGGTGCGATCACGATGACTTGGTTGGCCGGGTCGACAGACAATACCCTAGCTTCCCACTCGGGTTGGATGCTGATGTTGTTGCTGCTCGAGATTTCGACTTCTTGGGCAACGTACTCCGTGACTCCGTTGTTCGCGGATTGGCTCAGCCACTTGACCTTGACGAACTGACCAACGGTGAGGCTTGTAAAGGTCGTCAGCGTGCCGGACGACGCTTCGACTCTGGCGCCTTGAGCGCGAATCACCGCCGTCTCTGGAGTTGCCAAGGTCGTTTGGTTGCCATTCTGGCGCGTCGCGACGACTAGCATTTCGAAGCTGTTCGTCGATGGATCAATGCTTAGCACGCTGCCGATCAGTCGTGGCTGATCGCTGCGCGAGCTGCGGCGAAGGCGGGTTGCCTCAATGCGGCCACTGCGTCGCAGATCGCCGTCTGCAACAAGGTCATCATCAATGGACAGATTGGCGAAGAACTCGGCCTGTGAGGCATAGACCGTCCCGGTTGCATCTTCATAGATACAGCTCGAAGAACAGGCTAGCTCAACGCTGGCGTTGTCCACAGTCGTAGCGGTAGCGGCCAACAGGCCTGCATTGACAACTGGGAAGACTAGCTCGCTGAGCCGCAGGTTTGAGCCATCGAGCCGGGCGGTCATGGTGGGATTCCAGGACCGTGCCGAAGGTGGCCCGGCTAGTGGGATCGTATCGTGCCCAATGACCAGCCAGCTAGCAGCCAATGCGGTGTGTTGCAGGCCGCCAGTGATCGGGATTCGGACATCGATAGGGTTGGCCACCGGTTGGGAATTGCCGTTGGGTGCAATCGCGATGCCGCTATTTGGAACCATCACGAGATGAAGTGCTACGTAGCTGCCAGAGGCGGCTGGTCCCAGGCGTAAACCGGATGGTTCGCCGGTCGGGTCCCCGACCGTGATGATTCTACTTGCTGCCACAAGGTTGTCAGTTAGTCCGCCTGCCGCATCTTCGAGGGATGCCCCCGCAAGGTGCATCTGCACGAAGTCCTCGGAGCCTGCTTGTGTTTCGATCACGACGATCACCGAGCTAGGTTCATTCGCCGTTGTGTTGTTCGTCGGGTTGTTGGATCCGCCGCCGCCGCCACAGGCGGCTAGCAGCAGCGAAAGAAGAGCGGTAAGTATTGGGAGTGTGCGCATGACGGTTGCGCTGAGCAACGGCCGTGCCGACCGCGTTTGAGGTGTGTTTCGCTCGGATTTCCTACATGGGTGTCAGGAATCCGGGCAGTGTGGGCCATCAAGGCTCAGCCTTGCGGGGTCGGTTTGCCGAGTGCCATGTAGCATGGATCGCAATACGTCTATGCGGTCATTCCTCGCGGTGTTCTTGTTGCTGGCCGGTGGTGTCGCGGCCCTCGTGGTTCTCGTGTGGCCTGATAGTGCGCCTGCGGCTGTGCCAGGAATCGATTCGATGCCGTCGCTACTTGGGGGCAAGCCGCAAGGACACGTCTACTCGAGTGCCGTCGAAGAGCCGGCCGATGTGAATCCTCTGACTGCCCGCGGCTCTGTCTCCCAAAGCCTAGTCCTCGGAGTGACGCATGATTCGTTGTTAGATCGGGACCCGAGAACTGGCGAGCTGCGCAACGCTCTGGCAGCTGCGCACGAACTCGCCATCGATGGTCGTAGCTGCACGTTTGTCTTGAGGGAAGGAGTGGTCTTCAGTGATGGCACGCCGTTGACCATGTCCGATGTGACCTTTGGTTGGGAACTCGCGCACGCGGGGCATCTGCCAATGGGGTTTGTCGGGGGCGCATTCTCACGCGTGCAAAGGGTTGACGTTTTGGACGAACAAACCCTGCGGGTCCATTTTCGTGATCGCTACTTCGCGAATGTCGCCTCAATCGGCGAAGGTTGGTTGGTCGCACAGCGGGGATTCTTCATGGCCCGAGTACGGCGAAGCCTAGTCCCTGGCGAAGAGATGCCAGAAATCGGTAGCCAGCGATTTGCCGAACTCCTGGGGCAGGTGGACTTAGAATCTGGTCCCGGCACGGGGCCCTACACGCTTCACAACGACGCTCATGGTGTCAGCTATTGGCAACCGCGAGTCCAACTGCTGTTGGTGCGCAATGAGTCGAGTTGGAGGCGGCGAGTTAGGCCGGGGACGTGGAACTTCTCTGCGATGAAGTTGTTGTTTCGCGATCCATCGGGCGCGCGCAATGCGTTGTTGCTGGGGGATGTCGATTGGTACTCAGGCGCCAACTTGGATGAGCTCGTGGCACAGCACGAATCGGTGGCGGCGCTCTACCAAAAGCATGTCTATGACTACCCTCAGCTGGGGGTCTACCGAATCGTCTGGAACTGTCGGCGAGCGCCGTTTGATGATGCGCGGGTGCGTCGTGCACTTTCCCTGTTGATCCCGCGTCAAGATGTGGTCGCGGTCTTGGGCGGCGATGCTCGCGTCGCCGTGGCACACGCAAAACCCGGCTCGCCGGCTTATCCCGACGAACAATCGCAGGCGTTCGATCCTGCTGCGGCCCGAAGCCTGTTGCGATCTGCTGGCTTTGATCCTGCCGCCGGTGAACCGCTGCGGGTGACCCTGTTGGCGTTGCAGGGCAGTGAGGCATTGCGTCGCATCACAGAGCTTATTCAAGACGCCGCGCAGCAGGCGGGGGTCGTGATGCAGGTGCGCAGCCGGGAACTCGCGGCGTTTGTGGCTGAACAGAAACGTGGTGAGTGGCACGGTTCGTTGGTGTTGCAGTGGTTTGATGCGTCCGGTGACCCGTACCGGTTCTTGCACAGCAACGGCCGTAGCAATCCTGGCGGATGGAGTAATCCCGAAGCGGACGAACTGGCAATCGCTGCGCGCTTGGAGATGGATCCAGTGGCACGGAATAGGATTTGGCGAAGCCTGCATTCCTTGGCGTATCGTCAGCAGCCGACCGCGCTGGTGGTGCATCCTGTTGCTAGCGTTCTCTTGAGCCGGCGACTACGTGACTACCGACCCGGGGCGTACGGGCTGCGTCCGGAATGGGCCTGGGTGCCAGAGCACTTGCAGCGCCAACGCTAGCTGGGGTTGGTGGCGGACCGTGCACTTCGTGGCGTTTGTCGACGTGGCGCCCTCGTTGGCACCTGTCTACGGGTCTAGCCCAACTCGTCATCCGCGACGTGGTAGTGCGGGTCTTCAATGACGTTGACTTCGACCATGGTGCCCGCCTTGCGCAGCAGCTTGCGGCAGTCGGGGCTTAGGTGGCGAAGGTGCAGTTCCTTGTCGAGCGCGATGTAGCGTTCCGCGAGCGTATCGATTGCTTCGATCGCTGAGTGGTCGGACACGCGGGCGTGTTGGAAGTCGATGATGACATCCTTCGGGTCCTCGGCTGGATTGAACAAGTCGAGGAAGCTCGTGGACGAGCCGAAGAACAGTGGGCCGCGCAGCGAGTAGATGCGGGCACCGTTCTCGTCGGTGTGTTGGATGGCGTGCACAACCTTGGCGTGCTTCCAGGCGAACACCAGTGCCGACACGATCACGCCGACGAAGACGGCGATGGCGAGGTCGTATTTTACCGTGACCGCGGACACGAGCACGATCACTAGCGCGTCGGTGACCGGCACCTTGTTGAGCACGCGCAGGCTCGACCACTCGAACGTGCCGAGCACGACCATGAACATCACGCCGACCAGTGCCGCCAGCGGCACCATTTCGATCAGCGGTGAGGCAACTAGAACGAACGCGAGCAGCACCAGTGAGGCAGTGATGCCGGACGTGCGGCCACGGCCACCCGAGTTGATGTTGATCATGCTCTGACCAATCATCGCGCAGCCGCCCATGCCGCCGAAGACGCCACAGAACATGTTGGATGCGCCTTGGGCGACGCATTCCTTGTTGCCTCGACCACGGGTTTCGGTCAGTTCGTCGACCAGCGTCAGCGTCAGCAGCGATTCGATCAGGCCGACGGCGGCGAGGATGATCGAGTAGGGCAAGATGATGCGCAGCGTTTCAAAGGTGAACGGCACCATTGGGAACGAGAACTCCGGCAAGCCACCGGCGAGCGTCGCGGTCGGGTCCTTGGTCATCGTGCGCAGGAAATCGACGACCGTTGGCGTGTCGATGCTGAAGATCAACACCGAGCCAGTGACGACTACGATCGCAACCAGCGATGCCGGCACGGCGCGCGTCAGCTTCGGCAGCAGATGGATGATGCCCATCGTCACCGCGGCCAGTCCGCACATCGTGTACATCGGCATGCCGGTCATCCAAGTCGGTTCACCATCCAGTCCCGGCGTTTTGAACTGCCCGAGCTGCGCCAGGAAGATGACGATCGCTAGTCCGTTGACGAACCCGAGCATCACCGGGTGCGGGACCATGCGGATGAACTTGCCCAGCCGGAACACGCCAGCACCAATCTGGATGATGCCCATCAGCAGCACCGCGGCGAACATGTATTGAATGCCGTGCGACGCAACCAGGCTGACGAGCACGACGGCCAACGCACCGGTGGCGCCAGAAATCATGCCCGGGCGGCCGCCAAAGACTGCCGTGATCAAGCCGACCATGAACGCCGCGTGCAGGCCGACGACTGGAGGCACGCCCGCAACAAATGCAAAGGCAACGGCTTCTGGAACGAGGGCTAGCGCGACCGTCATCCCCGAGAGGATGTCGGTGCGGAGGTTTTGCGGGCGGGTGCTGAGTAGGTTGAACAAGGCGGCGCGGGGCGGTTTTTGCGTTCTGTCGGGTTGGACGAACACCGCAGCGTATCGGTGGGTACAGCGGCGTCCAACAAGCGATTTGCTGGCCACGCGCTGAGTCCGCGCCCACGCCCGTTGCGATCGCGCTACTTAGGCAAGTCGCTGGGCAGAATGCGATGCGCGCGCAGTTCGCGATATCCAGCGGCCTCGTAGAGGCAGATCGCGGTGCCATCGGCCAGAACCTGCAGGCACGAATAGGCCGACGGGCCCGCGTCGATCAGGGCCGACCACGGCCAGGTCTTGCCTTGGTCGAACGAAGCGCGCAGCGTCATGCGTTCTCGTCCGGTCTTGCTGGCCGGGTTGCTAAACAACAAGACGCCGTCGCGTAGGCGTCGAATGCTCGCTTGGCAGATGGGCTCGATCAGGTCGGCCACGTGTTGTTGATTGTGCCAACTCGCACCGCCGTCGCGACTCGTGGCTTGTTGCCGTGTGCGCTGCTCGCGGTCGTAGTTGCGCATGTTGAGTAGCAAGTCGCCGTTGTCGAGTTCGACGACTTCGCATTCATTGACCTTGTGCTCGGGTGTGCTGCCGCCGAGTTGCCAGGTCGCGCCGAGGTCATCGCTGAAGATGACGTGCGAGTAGTAGTGTCGGGTCTTGGCTTCGATGTGGTCGCACGGGATGACCAGTCGTCCCTTGTGCGTGCCGCGCGAGAGTTCGATGCCAGCGCCGGGGCCGGTTGCATACCAAGTCCAGCTCGGCAGCTTGGTCGTCTTGGTGATGTCTTCGGGTTCTGACCACGTCTTGCCGTGATCGGAACTGCGCATCACTTTGACGGTGCGGCTGCCAACCGAAGTCCCGGCGATGATGCGCGACTCATGGTCAATGCCGAGGTTGTGCGTCGACAGCAACAGGATCTCGCCGTTCGATGTGACCACGGGGCACGGGTTGCCGCAGGTGTTGCTCGCGTCATCCCAGACGACCTGCGACTTGGACCACGTCTTGCCCGTATCGCGCGATCGCTTCATCACCAGGTCGATGTCGCCGGTGTCGCTGCTGCCGCTATGCCGCGCTTCGGCGAACGCGAGCAGGTCGCCGTTCTTTGCGATCACCAGCGCCGGGATGCGGTAGGTGTCGATGTTGTTCTCGCCGGATTGCCACACGGTCATGGCGTGACCTACTGGTTGTGGTGGGCGCGTGCCGCCGGTGACCACGAAGCTGTGCACGGTCATCGTGTCGCGATGCGGGCGAAGGGTGACGCTGCCTAAGTCGCCACCCGGATCGGGCAAGGCGGGCAGCACGGTGCCGTTCCAGTTGATGCGCAGTTGCTGGTTCTCGCGGGTTAGCTTGAGGCGGAAGCGTTTGCCTGTCGTCAGCGGTGCGGCATCGAGGGTGCGCGTGCGGCCGCCGAACAACGGTCCTTCTAGGAAGGGCTTGCCGTTGCCACCACAGAAGCCAATGTGGCTGCTGCCGATCACCAGTGATGCCGCGGTCGTCGTGGCGCTGGCGAGTGATAGTTCGACCTCGACGCTGCACGTTGCTTCGTTAAGGCGCCAGCCACTCGCGAGCCGTTGCGCCATCGGGGTGCCGATCAGCAGGTCGCCCGACTCGCTCCAACCTTTTGGCAGTGGTGTGACGATGTCGTGTTGGGCAACGCAAGTGGTGGCGGTGATCAGGAACGTGAGCAAGGCGGCGGCCCGTGCGATTCGTGGTGGCGGTTGGGTCATCGCGTTTCGGTGATTCTGGTGAGTAGCTCTGGCACAACCTGCGCTGCACGTCCGGCCGTGAACGAATCGCGCGCATCGGCGTTATTCGGCAATTCGAGTGCTTGCACGTAGGTCTTGGCGCCGCGCTCGCGCGCGATCTGCAGCATGCTTGCGGCGGGATATACCTGACCGCTGGTGCCGATCGTCACGAAGTGACTGCAGTCGAGCAAGGCGGTTTCGATTTGGTCCAGATGGTACGGTATTTCGCCAAACCAAACGATGTCGGGGCGAAGTCGGTGGTCGCACGCGGCGCAGCTGAGAAACGCATCCGCCTGCACGCGATCGAGGCCGCGTTCCAGGTTGCCGCACTGTTCACATCGCAGCACCGCGAGTTCGCCGTGCATGTGGATGGCGGTGCTGCCGGCGCGTTCGTGCAGGTCGTCGACGTTTTGCGTGACCAAGGTCAGAACGTCACCGCGGGATGCGAGTCGTTCCGCCGCCTCGGTTAACGCGGTGTGGGCCGGGTTCGGCTTGACGGTCGCGAGCTGCGCGCGGCGTTCTTGGTAGAAGCGCCAGACGAGTGCCGGATCGCGAGCCCAGGCTTCGGGCGTGGCGACGTCTTCTGGTCGCTGGCCTTCCCATAGGCCATCAGAATCACGGAACGTGCGGACGCCGGAGTCAGCGGAGATGCCGGCTCCAGTCATGACGACTAGGTGCATGGTGTCGGTGCATGGTGCGGGGCGTTTGGGTGAGAGATGTCCAGAGCGTACCACTACTTCAGGTCGATGTTCTGTTCGACTTTGGCTTTGCCCTTCTTGAGCTGCACCAAGGTCTCGAACGGATTCCCGTTGCCAGTCGTTTCTGCGCGGGCCTGGATTGTATAGCTGCCGGGCGGCAGGCGTTCCGTGATGCGGAACTTGCCTTCATCGTCAGTGCGCGCAGCGCGTCAGAGCAGTGTTCCTCGGCCCGAACCGATTCACAGCCAAGGGCACGCAGCCACCGCCACAATCCGGCCTGATGTTTGGCGACGAATGCCTCTGCTCGGGAACTGCTCTGTGGCTTTGCGATGACATGAATCATGGACGTCGACCCAATGCCCGGCGCCCGGCAAAGGGTACGAAGATTCGTGGGTTTGGGCAGAGCCTTCCAATACGGCCATCAATCCGGTCCTCTGCTCGCATGTCTGAAGCGGTTCGCGAAGTGAAGTCGGTGTGTGTCTACTGTGGCTCTCAGGATGGGCGTGATCCGGCCCATGCCGTAGCGGCTCGGGCCATGGGGGACGCCCTCGTCGATCGCGGCATGCGTTTGGTCTACGGCGGTGGTGGCATCGGCATGATGGGGCAGATCGCCGACCAGGTGTTGGCCCGCGGTGGTGAGGTCATTGGCGTGATCCCCGAGTCGCTCATGCGTGCCGAAGTGGCGCATGCTGGCGTCACCAAGATGCATGTCACCAAGGGCATGCATGAGCGCAAGGCGCTGATGGCGGACCTTAGTGATGCGTTCGTTGCGATGCCTGGCGGCCTTGGCACGTTGGAAGAACTGTTCGAGACTTGGACCTGGGCGCAGCTGCAATACCACGACAAGCCAATGGGTTTGCTCAACGTGAACGGCTACTTCGATGGTCTGATGCAATGGCTCGACCAAGGTGTGAGCGACGGCTACGTGCGCCCTCCGCATCGCGGCATGCTGCAGGTCGGCACGGATCCAGTGGCGTTGCTCGCCGAGCTGGCTCCGTCGACCTGAGTTGTCGCGGGCCTAAATGGCCCGGGCTTGCTTGCCTGCCCTTAGCCCAACACGTGCGTCGGCTGCAGCGCGCGCATGACTGCCTGGACCAACGTCTCGCTTGAGAATGGCTTCTGCAGTACTTCCGTGGGATCCGGAGTTGCGTTTTCGTCCAGATCGGATGTTCCAGGTAGGTATCCGGTGATGAACAATACGGGCAGGTTGCTGCGCATCGCGCGCAGCTTGGTTGCCAAGTCGCGGCCGCTCATGCCGGGCATCGTCATGTCGGTGACCAGCAGGGCGATGTGTTCGAGTTCGGCATGCTTAACGAGTGCCTCGGCGGCGTTGGTGCAAGAGTGCACGACGAAGCCCGCAGCGATCAACATGCGCGAGACGGCATCGCGCACGATCGATTCATCTTCGACCAGCAAGATCGGTTCGCCATTGCCCTTGGTCGCAATCACCGGCGAATGAATCGCGAGAACCGGCTCGTGGTGCGCCGGCAGGAAAACACAGAATGTGGTGCCCTGGCCGGCTGCGCTCGTCACGGTAATGGCGCCGTGCAGTTGTTCGACGATGCCGTAGCACGTCGACAATCCCAGGCCCGTACCCGATCCAGCGGGCTTGGTGGTGAAGAACGGGTCGAAGATGTGCGGCAGGTGTTCCTTGTCGATGCCGGGACCGTTGTCTGAGACCTTTAGGACCACGTAGTCACCGCTCTCGCAGCCGATTGTCTTGCCGCGTTCTTGTGAAACGGTCTCTTCGCAAACCTCAATGCTGATCGTGCCGTGCGGCGCGACGGCGTCCCGCGCATTGATCGTGAGGTTGAGTACGACCTGCTCAAGGTGGCCGCGATCGGCGTGCACCGAGCGAACGGCTGTGCTCGTGTCGAGCCGCAGCGTGAACGCTTCGCCAAGCAGTCGCACGAGCATCTCGCGCAGGCTCGTAACGAGGTCAGTGAGAGACAAGACTTCGAGCTGGACGACATGTCGCGGGGCAAACGCGAGCAGTTGTTTGGTTAGGCGTGCGGCGCGTTCGCCGGCGTCGTGGATCTGACGGAGGTCTTTGGCGGCCGGTGACCCATCGGGAACATCCATCAACGCCAGCTCGGCCGAGCCGAGGATTGCTGTCAGCAGGTTGTTGAAGTCGTGCGCGACTCCGCCAGCGAGTTGGCCGATGGCCTCCATCTTCTGCGCTTGCAAAAGCTGTCGTTCTAGGGCGTGGCGCTCGGTTACGTCGCGGGTGATCGCGAGGTGCAGCAGTTCGCCGCCCGGGGGCTTGGGCAGGGGCACCGCGGTTGTTTCCATCGAATGGCGCGCGCCCTCGAAGTCGATGATGTCAAAGTTGAGTTGGCCGCCCGTGCCGCTGCAGACTTGCTCGTTGAACGTGATGAAGCGCTCGCGGTCTTCGGGCGCAATCAAGTCGTAAGTGCTTTGGCCTACTGCATCGGCACGCCTCTTGGCGGCAATCATGCGCAGGCCAGCCTTGTTCATGTCGAGCAACAAGCCGTCGCCATTTACGATCTTCACGCACTCGGGTTCGGCTTCGATGATCGACTCGAGGAACGCGCTCTTCTGCGCCAGCGCGGTCGAGGTCGCGTGAAGCACCGATGCATCACGGCCAACTGCGACGATCTGGTTGTCACCGATCCACGTGAGTTGCCAACTGACGCAAGATTCAGTGTCGTTTCGATGGCCATCGAACGAGTCTGTTGGGGTGGTTTCGTTGAGCCGCGTGAGGATGCGCTTGAGTTGGTCGTGACTCGCTTCGTCGAGCAGGTCGAACAGCGTCGCTGCCGGTGCCGTGCCAAGAAGTCGGTCCGCAGCCTGGTTCGAGCGAATGATGCTGCCTGCCGCGTCGAGCTCACACATCGCGTCTGCGGAGTGCTCGAATAGCTTCTCGTAGTTGCTCATGTTTCCGTCGAACGTCCTATCGTCAAAACGCTTCTCAGTTAGAAGCATATGCGGTCAGAACCCTTCTTAAGGGGCTCAAAAATGACTCTGCGTGCATCCTTATTATGGTCCTCGCTAAGGACGTCATGACTGGAGCGCTCGAAAGGATTCGTAGCGATCGCTGGCAAGCTCGCCCTCTTCCACGGCGGCCCGCACGGCACAACCCGGCTCGGTCGCGTGTTCACAGTTTCGGAACCGGCAACCATCGGCGAACCCCAAGACGTCTTCGAATGCTGCGGCGCGATCGGTCTGGCCTTCGGTTAGTCCGAACGCTCGAACGCCCGGCGTATCAATGAGCCGCGTGCCGTCGGCAAGCACGCTGAGTCGTGATGCCGTGGTTGTGTGGCGTCCTTTGCCGTCATGTCCGCGGACGGCGCTGGTTGCGCGGAACTCTGCGTCGTGGTCGCCTGGATCGAGGCGGTTGAGCAGCGTCGACTTGCCGACACCGCTGTGGCCGACGAACGCGACCGTGCGGGTGCGAACCAGGGTGGCCAGTTCGTCGCAGCCGTCCCCGCGAGTCGCCGACGCGATCACGATGGCAACGGTCAACTGGTGATGCGGCCGCAGTTCGCGTGCGAGTGTGGCCACGCGCCGGAATTATCTGACCACCCACTGGCCCCTTGTTCGTAGGAGGCTGACGCTGCTTCGTTAGTTGTCGGAAGTGGCGCCTACGCAGATGAGTTCGGCGGCGGTTCGGTGGTAGAGCCGTCCGTCGGAATAAGATGCTGAGTTGGCGCTCCAGGTCTCGCCGATGGCGCCCAAGTCGTTGAGTCCGACAAACGCTAGGGCCGGTTGGCTGGCGTCGATGACGTAGACAAGGCCACTGGCAAGAGTGAAGTAGAGCAGGTCGTTGACGCGCGTCGGGGTGCCGTTGAACACCCAATCCCAGCCGTCCCACTGGCTGCGCTTGTCACCGGTGACCTCGATACCTCGGCTGTTGATGGCCTTGGCGGATTGCCTGGTTCGGTAGACGAGTAGCTTGCCGCCAGCTTCGTGCTCGATGCCAGTTGGCACTTCGAGGTAGCGAACCGCGGGATCACCATTTTTTGCATCGGGGTCTATGCACGCAAAGCAGAACGGCGCGCCCAGCACTGGCTTGCCCCAGGCGGTCGCGTAGCACTGGAAGTAGAGCCGACCGTTTGCCGGGATCATTGAGTAGCGCATGGGGAACACGCCCTTGTCGATATCTAGGGTCTCGTCATCGAAGAAGATGCCGTTCTTGTCCGTTGGCTTCGTCATGCGAACGTCCTTGAGCAACGAGATCTCGCGGACCTGTTCGCCGGTGTGGCGATCGAGCACGACCAACAGGTTGCGTGGTTCGCGCAGCAGCCAGTAGGCGTAGCGGTCATCGCACGCCATCGTTTGCAACGCGCCTTCGTGATTGCCACGCGGGTCTTCGTAGCGCCACACCTTGCTGCCGGCGTTGGCACCCGTCGCACGTGTCAACGTCAGGCCGACCGGGCGTTCGGGGACTTGGTGTGGCCCGCCGCGCGCGTGCAGAACGCATGGTCCTTCGTCGGTCGCGACCAGCGTGGGGGCGTTGTACTGCGTTAGCGCGTCCTCGCTGCGCCACAGTTCTTCGCCGGTCAATGCGTCGAGGCCAACGAGGTAGTGCCAGAATGGCCCCTCGCCGTCGTGCCCGGCATCGCCAGTCATCTCGAAGAACGGTTCCATGTGCACAATCGTCTGTGCCTGGCGCGAGGGGTCGTCGACCAGGAACGGCTCGAACTGCTTGTTGAACGGTCCGTCAAAGGTCGCGTTCCATTGGCGCTGCCAGATCAGTTCGCCAGCATGCGTGTAGCAGTGTAGCGTGCCGCCGGCGTTGGTGAACCAGGCGTGCGTTTCGTTGGCGACGGGCGATGCGGCGGTCGCATCCGAGAACGGGTAGCTGTAGATCGATGGGACTTTGCCCGTGATCCGCCGCGTCCACAGTAGCTTGCCGGTTGCTTGGTCGAGACAGTGTGCGTCGATGTGCTTGCCGACGACTTTGCGTTTCTCGATGGCGTGGCTGTACTTCTTGGCGTCGTCTTCACTGAGGCCAACGCCCGTCCACGGTGCCATCGTCGTAACGAACAGCCGGCCGTTCGCGATCGCGATGCCGCCTTGGCCCGTTTCTGGTAGTGGCGTGCGCCAAACAATGTTTTCGCCGGTTGTCACCGAAAACGACGTCGGTGGTTGCGGGCCGGTTGTGGCCCAGTTGCCGTTGGGGCCTGCGCCCATCGGCCAGTCGGCTTTGGGGGCGCCGGTGCAAGCGGCCGCGGCGATCAGTAGAGCGATGGACGCGAAACGAGGTGCTGACATGGCGCCAGCCAGCATACAGCGCGCTGGCAGGATGCGGGCGGCGTTGCTAGCCGCAGCTACCGCAGCCGCCGTCGGGTTTGCATAGCCGCGCCTCGATCTCCTTCGACGTCTTGCTTATCGACAAGCCTCCCAGTGCCGTGCAGCGAAGTTCCCGCGCCATGCTCTCACTGATCTGGCGATGGGCGTCGAGTACCTCATCGAGCGGAATCAGGTGTAGGTAGCCGCTGATTGCAATGTTAGCCGATGCGATGGCATTGGCAGCGCCGGCGATGTTGCGGCCTAGGCACGGCGCTTCGACGCGGTTGGCCACTGGGTCGCACACGAGGCCGAGAACGTTCTGTAGGGCGTGGCTCGCTGCGCCGAGTGCTTGTTCGGCATTGCCGCCAGCCAATTCGACGAGCGCGGCTGCGGCCATCGCAGCGCCGGCGCCGGTCTCGGCTTGGCAGCCGCCAACTTCGGCCGCGAAGCTGGAACGCGTAGAAACGAACACACCAATCAAGCCGGCCGCCAACATCGCACGAAGAGTTTGATCTTCGGTGGCGTTCATGCCTTCCGCCGCGGCGACGCAGGTCGCCGGGAAGGTCGCGCACGAACCTGCCGTTGGCGCGGCGACGATGACGCCCATCGAGCTCTTGACCTCCATCAGCGCACTGACGTAGAGGATTGCCGTGTTGAGGATGCCGCCATCGTGCAGCTTGCCTGCCTTGAGCATCTCGGCGAACCGGTGGCTCTGCTGCGGTAAGATACGATCGGCGTAAGTCGTGCCCGAAAGACCGATTTGGATGCCGTTCTTGATGATTCCGTGAATCTTGCGCATCTGCTCGATCGCTTCGGATTCGTTGATGCCGCCGCGTGCGGTTTCGTAGTCGATCGCGAAGTCGGACAGCTTGCGCGTCGTGGCGTCGCCGCTTGCGACCATCTCGCCGGCGTGCAAGAACGGCACCGTGAGTCCCTTGCTGGAGCGCAC
>JBNMNW010000047.1:0-25608 GCA_051278165.1 Planctomycetota bacterium
ACCTGCCGACCATCTCGCACCCTATGCTCGGCGAAGCACACACATTTCTGGATGCGTTGGCGAAGGCAGAACGACCAGTGCTGGTGCACTGCCAACACGGCGAAGGTCGCTCCGTCATGATGTGCGCCGTGCACCGCATCGAGAACGAAGGCTGGAGCAACGCGCAGGCCTTCGACGGCACGGCGAGGCTGCCGGATCGATTGCGGTTTCTGAACAAGCTGTTTCCAAACCTGAGGCGGTTCCGCGCCGAGCACACCAAGGGCCAGTTCGTGCTCGACTATGTGCCACGACAGCTAGCGCCTGAAGACCGCATGCCGCAACGCGGCGGCATCGCCCCCGGCATTGGCATTGGCAACGGCCCCTGCATCGGTCCAGGCCGCGCGCCTCGCACGGTAGATGGCGCCGCAACTAGCATGACGACTCGCTAGCGCTTGACGCCAACCGGCACGCGACGCGCCAAGAAGTCGAGCAACGACGCATACAGATGCGCGCGGGTGCCGCGACCTTCGCTGATGCCGTGCGTGCGGTTTGGATAGGCGAGGTATTCAAACACCTTGCCGTGCGCGACCAACTCGTCGAACAAGCGCTCGCTGTTTTGGAAGTGCACGTTGTCGTCGCCAGTGCCGTGCACCAACAACAGCTTGCCCTTCAGGTTCTTGGCGAACGTGATCGGCGAACACTTCTTGTAGACGTCCGGGACCACGCGCGGATCGCCACAGTAGCGCTCTTGGTAGATCGTGTCGTAGAGCGAGATGTCGGTCACTGGCGCCACCGACATGCCGGCACGGAACAGGTCGGGATGACGGAACAACATATTGAGCGTCATCGCGCCGCCACCAGACCAACCCCAGATCGCCATGCGCTCGGCGTCCATCCAGTCGTTCGTTTCTAGCAACTTGCCCACCGCCTGCCCCCAATCGTGCGAACTGACGACGCCGATATTTTGGTAGAGCGCCTTGCGCCAATCCCGTCCCTTCGGCGCCGGCGTGCCGCGCGCGTCGATCGACATCACGACGTAGCCCTTCTGCGTCAACCAACGATGGAACATGTGGTGACCGAGCGACCACGTGTTCTTGACCGTTTGCGACCACGGCTCGCCGTAGACGTGGAACACCACCGGCCACTTGCCGTCTTTTTGGAAGCCTTCCGGATACATCACCCAACCATCGAGCGTGTGGCCGTCACTGGTCTCGACCTGGAAGAACTCGTTCTTGCCCTTGGATACCGCTGCGTAGCGATCGCGCAAGCGCTTGTTATCGACGAGCACACGAACGCGTTCGTGACTCGGTAGATGCACAAGGTCGATCACCGGCGGAGTGTCGAACGACGAGAACGTGTGGATGGCCAACGAGCCGTCGGCACTGATTTGGTAGTCGTGGAAGCCGCGCTGGTCGCTGGGCGATACGCGGCGCAGGTTCTTCCCGTCCTGGTAGTCTGACGAGTAGTTGGCCCAGCCCGAGCCATCGGTGAACAACGCCTTCTCAGTCGCGTTGCCATCACTGTGGCTAACCAGCAAGCGGCCATTCTTCAGGTCGGCGTGCTCGACCGCCATGACGTCGTAGCCCTTGGTCATCGGCAGATGCGTGACGAACAAGTTCTTGCCGCGCGTATCCCAAACGATCGTGCCGGCTTGCCGCCATGCGTTCTTGGCGTCGCCCTGGAAGGCCACGTCGCTAGTCCAGAAGAACTGATCGCCGCCGTCGATCCAACGGAAGTCTTCGCGCACGTCGACATAGGCAGCGTCGCGTTCTTCGTGAACCATGCGCACGTTGCCGCTCTTGGCATCACAACCGTAGATGACCAAGTGGTTCTGCGGCCGCGGCAACCACTGCACCATCAACTCCTTGCCGAGAGGGTGCCACTCCATGCGCGGCAGGTAAGTCTCGCGCGCATCGCCCGGCGTCTTCATCCATGTGGTCTTACCACCAGTAGCTGAGATCACGCCGATGCGACAAGACGAGTTGGTCGTGCCAGCCTTCGGATATTGCAGCGGCACGATCTGGGCGTAGCGGTCGCTCAGGTTGTCGACCATGTAGAACTCGCCGACGCCGCCGCAGTCGAGCTGCCAGTAGGCAACGCGCTCACTGTCGGGGCTCCAACGGAAGCCGTCGCGGCAATCGAACTCTTCTTCGTAGACCCAGTCGAAGGTGCCGTTGATCACTGTCAACGAGCCGTCGTTCGTCAGGCGTGTCTGCTTGCCCGACGCGACGTCCTCGACGTAGACATCGTTTTGCGAGACGTAGCCAACCCGGGCGCTGTTCGGCGAGAACTTCGCAAACATCAACGTCGACTTCTCGAGCTTGCCGCCGAAGCGACGCGGCTCCTTGCTGCCATCGAGCGGCAACAGGTAGTACTCACCACGAGTATTATGGCGCCAGACGCGGGCACTGTCGGTGAACACCATCAGCCACTTTTGATCTGGCGAGAACGAGTAATCCTCAATGTTGAGGGCGCGGCCTTCACCGGTCACCCACAGCATTGCCGCGGTCACCAGCACCTGCCGTTTGCCGGTCAGCGCTTCGTAGCGCACCAACTCCAACGCACCGTTGCTGTCCTTCGGTTCGAGCGTTGCGTAGTGCGCGCCGTCGAGCCAACGGGCCGGGCCAAACCGCTGCGTGCCGAACTCGCCCGACGTCACGCGGCGAGCATCGAGCTTACTGGCATCGGGCTTGGCGGTTTGCTGACCCGCGAGTGTGGCGGCGAACAGCGAGAGAACCAACATCCAGGACGTCTTCACGCCAGGATGGTAGTCGCCGGGAGCCGTTTCAGCGAACGGGAGTTGCCGCGATGAAGCTCACTTCGCCAGGTGCTGCGGCCGCTTCGACCAGCAGGTGCGGAGCATCAGGCAAACCGACCTCGATATCATACCGACCAGGCACGATTCCAGCCATCGGCAGCGTCGCGTCACTACGCACCAGCGGCCGCATCTGAATCCACGGCTCCGCTTCACGCTGATCATCAAGTCGGCGCCACAGCGTCACATCCACGTTCTTGCCAGCGAAGTGCGACGGCAGCACCAGGATCAATGCCTGTGCAGCCCCAAAAGCCAACAGTCGCTTTTGGCCACTGGCATCCCGCGCCACAACCACATCCGCAACACCAATCACCTGCTCGCCGGCCGCAAGCTCCGGCACGGCCACCCTGACCCGTTCGCCATGCTCGCCCAAGCTATCCGGCCGACCGGCAAGCACCAGCACACCCGTCAATACGATCAATGCTCCGGGGATCGCCCACCAACGTGACTGACCTGACATGCCCAAGATATCGACACATCAACCACACGACTAAAGCGACGCCCCCAGTCACCCACCATCACGATAATCTGCGTACTGTACCCGGTACAAACCACAACCTTCACGCCTGCGGAACTGGTGGTTTGTACCGGGTACAGTACGCAGATTCTGGAGCGGGTGTTTTAGGGCTGTGGGCTGAGGGGCGCGGAGAACGTGACTACAATTGTGGTGTGATCAGGCTGTTCTCGCGCGCGATGCGGACGGCGGCCATGCGCTTGATGAGTGCGGCCATGGTGGCCCAGGTTTCGTTGTCGCTGAGGGCGCGTGCTAACTGCACGATTCCGGCGACGTAGCGCGCGGGTGTGACACCGTCGAGGGCGCGGTCGAGCACCCACTGTGCAGCGCGATGGTCATCGGCATATGTGGTGATGACGCGCGCGGCGGCACGAACGTGCGAGAGGTTGAGGATTGGTGGGATGCCGCGCAGGAGGTCGGCTTCGGCCCTATGACTATGACGGTCGAGCCATTTCGGCAATAACACGCGCACCAGGCAATCGATGACCATCAAGCCTCGCAGTCGTTCGACGGTTGCGTTGGCGCGCGTGTGCACCAACTGCGGCACCATCGGCCGCAGATGATGATTGCGCATATGCTCAGTCATCGCGTCGTTGCAGGCGCGCACGAGCGCGGCCAACACCGGGCAGGCGCAATCCGGCTCGTCGCTGTGCGCTTCGCCAGAAAGCCATGACACCATTTCCATGGCGCACATGCCGTCGTCGCGTGAAGCATGAGAACCGCGTTGCAGGGGATATTGATCGATCAGGCGTTGCATGCTGTCATCCGCGTGGGAGCGCGGGTTGCAGGTTTGGGGAAACCAAGTCTACCTCGCTTGGCAGCCAAACGACGGCATCGCAGCGACCGCGGCGCCGAAGTGCCGTTGCGATCGAGCAGTCGGTTTTAGCGCAACCCGAAGAAGCCTGCTGGCACGTTCTCGTGAGCCGCCGAGGGCTTCGGGATGCCAAGCATCTTCGCCAACAAGACGGCGCCAAACCCAGGTGTGATCGGAGCCGCCAGTGAAGTCGCTGCAGGAATGCCAGGCCCGATCGCCATCGCCACAACTTCGCGATCGTATGAGTGTGGCGAACCGTGCGAGGCCGGCGTCGCACCGTTGAGCCAATAAGGCTGCAACACGAACTGCACGTCACCTGCGCGTTGGCTGGACAAGGCATGCGCCAACGCACGACGGATTGGATCGAAGTGGTTGTAGTCACCCCGCAGGTCTTCGGTCGCGTAAGCAGTCATCACTGCATGCACGCGCTGACACGCCTTCGCAGCAGTGCGCAAAGCAGCGCCACGCTTGGCAGAGATCGCCAGCCTGTTCAAGTAGACGGCATTCTCACTAACGCGCTCGACATAGAACTTGCCGCTGGTCGGCAGCCCAAACTCCTGACGCAACGCCGACTCGACTGACGACTTGACCCACGTATCGATTGGACCGCGTCCGCCACTACCGCCGTTGCGCAGCGACGCCTCAGGGCTTGGTGCAACGCCGTGATCAGCGGTCAAGAACATCGCCCACGCACCGACACCAACTTCCTCATCCAAGAACGAGAACAACGCACCGAGGTCCTGATCCAGTCGCAGCAACGCGTCGCGCGCCTCGACCGATTGTGGGCCCCAATAGTGTCCGACAACATCGGTTGATGAGAAGCTCACGCACAGCAAGTCGGTCACCGCGTCCTGGCCTAGCTTCATGCCGCGCACGGCGGCCTCGGCGGCCATGCGAACTATCGTATTGCCGAACGGCGACGCGTAGACCTGCGTGTAGTAAGGCGCCGTGATCGTCGTGCCGCCACCAGTCATCGCTTGCGGCAGCGTGCGCTCAAGCGAGCCGTTGTAATGCATGTTCTCCCACGGGCGGTCGTCGACCAAGCCTTCGTAGGCGGCGACCGGGCCAGTGCGATCCCAACTCTTGCCAAAGAACGAATCGATCGCGCGCTGCCGATTAAACTGGGTCATCCATGGCGGCGTCTGCTCAACCCACAAACTGTTCGTCACCAAGTTGCCTGTCGTCGCTTCAAACCAAGCGGCCACGTCCGAGTCTGGACCAGCCATCAGGATTGCGGAACGATCTTTCCAACTGACACTCGCAACCTTGCAGCCCGGAATATGCGCCTTCATCGACGTCGCCAGCGTTGGCACCAACAGCCGCCCCGGCCCTCTGTTACCTCCTTCCGGCAGGTCCGACAACGCTGCGACTGGCTCGCCAACGCAGTAGATCGACTGCTTCAGATCGCGATCCCACCAGGTGTTCTTGACGATGCCGTGCAAGCTCGCCGGTGCACCAGTGCCAATCGTTGCATGACCTGGTCCGGTCTCCGTGCACGCATGTTCGAAGGCACAGTTTGCAAACGTAACACCCGCGCTCTTCAAGCGTCGAAAGCCGCCGTCTTCGGCGTAGAACGGCTCGCCCAATGCGTGCACCCAGGACGCCAATTGGTCAACCGAGCATAGGACGACTAGCCGGGGGTGCTCTTGGGGACGGGGACGTTGTTGCGGCCGAGGATGCGGTGGCCGGGGAAGCTGCTGCGCCAACACCGTATTCGTACACAACGACGCTGCAAAAAGCAGAGAGATGAAAGCGATTGGGGTGCGCATCATGAAGACAAGATCTTGGCTGCCCTTTCTATGGTTCGCCATGGCAGAAGTCCTAGATGGTACATGGCCACCGTCTCGATGCTGTGCTCAGCACACAGCTGCTTGATCTTCAACAGGTCTTCATCACAAGAGAACTGCGGCGCTTTTGGCCAGATACACAACCGACGCTTACCGCCGTGGGTCTCGACCATGCCCTCGTGACCAAGCAACGCTTCGATCTGCGCCGGCCCTTCGCCGTAGCACGTCAGTACGCGTTCTTCGCCACCAGAAAACGCCTGCGCCGACTCGACCGACAACTGGCTACCGGTAAACCACCGATCGGGATGCACCTGCACGGCGCGCTCACAACGACCACTCGCTGCGGTCACCGCCTCCGCCAACACCGCGATGGTCTCGGCGCGCGCCGCCAACACCGACTCCACCCATTCACGCTGATCCGTGTCGAGATCTGCATCCGAACGCGGCACCGCCAGCGGCGCCATCGCGTCGGCGTCGGTCGTCTGCGCGGCGACGAACGCCACAACGCGCGCGCGCATCGCTTCACCGTCGCTGCCAACTTCTTGATGCATCTCAAGACAGGCGGAACAGAAGCAAGCGGACAACGCGAAGGCCAACAACCCGCTCGGCGAGAAGCTCTTCTTGTCGTGATGACTCGAATGCTGGATGCCCATCTGGCCGAGTGCCTCGAGTTCTATCGAACCCAAGCCGTCATGAGCAGCAAGGTCGCGCACCAGACTTTGGTGGAACTGCTGCACGGCCGGTTGCGATGGACACAGCGCATACGGATAGCGGTCCCCGAACGCGTTCTCGACCGTCAACTCCGGATGCTGCACCCCCAGGCGCGTGTTATGACCGAACACCGTCCACGCGCGAACCCGCATGCCAGCGGCCGGGGCCGCCACACAAAGGCGCTCGAGCGGCGATGGACCAAGGTCCGAGACCTCGCTCGATGGCTGCGGCTGTAGCAAGCCGTAGGCACCACTCGGCCGGAAATGAACGCACCCATCCTCGAGAAAGCGAACCCGCCGGTTGGGGTGCCACGGCGTCAACCAGCGGCCATCGTGATAGCTCGTCGCCATCGATAATTCGCCGATTCCGAGGTCGCGTAAACGGCCCAGGCCGCCGTGATCTTCGAGGGCGGAGATGTCAAACGGATGCACGTAGAGTGCGACTTGCATGGCAGGAAGCGTAGAGCCACGGCGAGCCGGTGCTACAGTGCTCCCGTGCTACGTTTCCCTCGAATCGTTCTCTCCCTGCTGCCCCTGCTGTCAGCATCACTCATCACCGAGTCGGCCTGCGCCCAGATCCTAAAGGCCAGCCGGCCCAGGATTGACGCCATACCAGACGTCATCTATGGCACCGACGATTCAGGCAAGCCAAAGGTTGCCGCCAGCTTGGTGCAAAAGATCTGGGACCCGACGGACGCCCGCGCGACCTGCAAGGTCTTCCATCATCTGTTCGCTCCCGACGGCACCCTGCTGACCAAGGGACTCGGCGGCAAGTTCGAGCACCATCGCGGCCTATTTATCGGCTGGAACAAAACCAAGTTCGAGGGCAATAGCTACGACTTCTGGCACCTCAACAAGGGCGAGTCCCAGCGTTTCCGTAACCACGGCAAACCCGCCGACTTGGCAATGGGCCAGAAGGCACAGGTCTCACTCATTGATTGGTGTTCGCCGACCGGCCAGATCGTCGTGCGCGAACTACGTGGTCTAGAAGTCACCGAACACCACGACGACTTCTACGTGCTGCACGTGCGTTCCAAGTGCAAGACATTCATGAAGGACGTCGTCTTGTCTGGCGATCCCCAACACGCTGGCCAACAGTTCCGCGCGCTGCAGAAGTTCGCAGAAGACAATGCCAAGCCGGTGATCTACGTGCGCCCCGAAGGAGCCAAAGACCAAGGCAACGACATCTGGACCAACTGCGATTGGACCGCCGGCATCCTAGAATTGGGCGAAGCAAGCTACACGGTCCTGCAGGTGGATGGCTTGGGCAACCCGGCGAACAGCAAGTGGTCCACTCGCCCGTATGGTCGCTTTGGTGTGACCCGCACGGCCACGATCAAGAAGGACCAGCCAGTCACCCTCGACCAGTTCTTCGTGGTCGCGAACGGCAAGCGTGACGCCGCGTGGTGTGCGCAGCAAGCTGCGAAATTGCGCCCCGCAAAGAAGGATGCCGCAAAGAAGATCCCGGCAAAAGCGGACGCTCCTAAGAAGAGCGACGGCTAACCGAGTCGCGGCCGCTGCGGTGCATCGTCTTGGTGATCGCTGGTTGCGCGACCGTCGTCAGTGCGATCAGCAGCGATACTGTCGTCATCAGTTCTATCGTGACTCGGGCTATCGTGACTAGCACTAGCAGCGCCAGCATCATCTAACGCACTTTCGCCGAGAGCGTGTTCCAGATGCGCAACCCGGCGTTCCAGTTCTTCAAGCCGCTGCATCACCCGATCGCCAGCAGGTATTGCGACAGTGGCGGGCGCACGTATCGCAGCATCGTGCTCGGCACCTGCCGCTGCCACCTCGACAGCAACTTCACTGCCGTCGCCGAGCAAGTGCCGCCAGCGGTGGTCACGTTCGCGCGGCCGACGCGCCTCCTGCGTCACTAGCGATGGCGCTCCTGCAGCTAGTTCGCGCAACTCTTCTTCGACCTGCTGCGGCGTGCCATGAAAGCCCATGCGCGCCACCCGCGGCTTCAACGCTCCGGGTGCCTGCGGACCACGCATCATTAGCTCGGCCAGCAGCGCCAGTTGGTTCTCGGACACACCGAGCGCTTCATCGAGGCGGTGGCGGTATTTGATCGACCGCGAACCACCTTCGATCCGCACCACCAGATTACGCCCGTGCATCGCCATCAACGCGCCAGCAACCTCAAATGGCTGCAGGTCCATCACCGGATCACGATTGCTCGACTGGTTGCAACCGGTGATCAGCGCCTTCTCCGTCATCGGGTAGGAGTCGGGCACGGTACGCTGCTTTTCGATGAGCACTGCAACGATACGTTGCTCGGTGCGGTCTAGTTTGATCATGTTGTGTCACTCTGTCTAGCGCGCTGCGACTCACGAATACACGCGCGCAACTTCGCGGCGATAGTGTTGCAGCAACTCGGCGTAACGACCTGCATCACCATTCGGCTCGGTCGTCGCTCCGACTCGCACGAACGGTGTCGCCACCTCATCGCATGTGAGGTCACGGTGCTCAAGACGACGCACCGACCAGCACGCCTGAAGTGCTGCACCCAGTGCGGCCGACTCTGTTTCAATGAGCACACGAACCGGCGCACCAAAGACATTGGCGAGGATCTGACGCCACAGTGGGTTATTGGCGGCACCGCCGGTCAATCGCACTTCGCGAATGCTCGTGCCGAGGTCGCGCAAGCGCTGGAAGCCGAGGCCGAGGTTTAGAGACGTTCCTTCGAGGGCCGCGCGATACAGATGGCCGGGTCGCATCGTGCCGGGGCGAATGCCGAGCAACGTGCCGGTCGCTTCGGGTAGGTCGGGGACGCGCTCCCCCATCAAAAACGGTAACCACAGCAAGCCATCACAGCCAACGGGCACCGACTCTGCAGCGGCGGTCAGTGCGTCATGATCAAGTCCCGTCAGCGCTTGCACCTCTTCGGTCACGCCAGTCAGGTTCATCACGCACAGCAGTGGCAGCCACGCGCCATCACTGCTGCAGAACGAAGCGATTAAGCCGTCGGGATCGCTGACCACCGAGTCGGTGCGCGTGAAGATCGTGCCAGACGTGCCGAGACTGACGACCACAACCCCGGCGGTGGTCGCGCCACTACCGATCGCCGACATCATGTTGTCGCCGCCGCCAGCCGACACCGGGATGCCTTTGGGCAATCCAAGTAGCTTCGCCGACGCTTCATTGAGCTCGCCGGCCATGGCACCTGCATCGAGCAACGGAGGCATCCACGAGCTGACCTTGGCATCAATAGCAGCCATCGCGACCTCATCAAAGCTGCGGTTGCCCGGATCAAACCAGCCGCTGCCCGAGGCATCACCGCATTCCATCGTGGCGCGACCAGTGAGCCAGAAGTTGATGTAGTCGTGAGGCAGCAGAACGCGCTTCACCCTGTTCCAGTTGTCTGGCTCATGTGCCTTGAGCCAGGCCAGTTTGCTAGCGGTGAAGCCGGTCGGAACGACGCGACCGAGGCGCTCGCTCAACTCACGAGCTTCGGCGGCTGTCGCGGTGTCGCACCACAGTTTAGCTGGTCGAATCACCGCATCGTCTTGATCGAGAACGACACAACCATGCTGCTGCCCCGACACGCCAATGCCAGCAATGCGGCTTGCGTCGACATCCGCCAACACTCGCTTGCAGGTCTGTTGCACCGCCGTGAGCCAGTGCTCCGGATGCTGTTCCAGATGACCTGCGGGCAGGCCATCGATCAGTTCCAGCGGCTCATTGCTGCGAGCAACAACACAGTCTTCCCCGTCACGTTCCACGTCGATCACGAGCGCCTTAACGCCTTGTGTGCCGACATCAAAGCCGAGAAACAGCGGGCCTGTCTTGTTCATCGTGTCGTGTTTATCGTGTCGTGTTCATCGTGGCGTGTTCATCGCGGCGAATCATCGTGACAGACGGCCCATGACGAACCCAGCGTGACTCGCGTGCCGTCCTAGCCGCGCACGCCGAGCAGGTGCTCGACGAGCAGTTGGTCCAAGCGCTCGTAACGCAAGCCGCGTGCGGCGATCGCATTGATGTCGATGTCCATGCCCAACAGGCTGTTGGCCTTTTCCTTCGAGTAGCCACCCGTCAGCAGAGGATCAATTGCAGCATCGTTCTGCTCGGCAATGATCTCCACGACATCGGGGTCGGCATCAAACGCGAGAGCCTTCTCGTGCAGGATCTTGTAGGTGCGCATGCAACCCTTGGCAAAGTCCCAGACACCATCCTCGTCTTCCGAACGATACGCGTGCGCGTCGAAGTGCAGCGGGCCGTCGTAGCGCATGCCGCCGAGCGTGCCTTCGAGCAAGCGCACCAGCAAGAACGCGCCCTTGAGGTCTTCGCTGCCAAAGCGAAGGTCTTGGTCGTAGCGCCCCATCTTCTGGCCATTGAGGTCGATGTGGAACAGTTTGTCACAAGCCATTGCCTGCGCGACGTTGTGCGCGAACGACAGACCGGCCATCACTTCGTGCGCAACCTCGGGGTTCACACCAACCATCTCTTCGTTCTTGAGCGTCGAGATGAAGTGCAGCATGTGGCCGGTCGTCGGCAAGTAGATTTCCGAACGCGGCTCGTTGGGCTTGGCCTCCAGCGCGAACTTCATGCCGTAGTTATTGTCCTTCGAGTAGTCACACAAAAAGTCAATCGCGTCCCGCATGCGCTGCAAGGCACTGCGCGGATCGCGGCAGGCATCGGCTTCGGTGCCCTCGCGGCCGCCCCAGAAGACGTAGAGCTTGGCGCCGAACTCGGCACCGAGGTCCATCGCACGCATCGTCTTCTGCAGCGCGAACGCCCGCACCTTCGGGTCATTGCTAGTGAACGCGCCGTCCTTGAACACCGGATGAGTGAACAGGTTGGTCGTCGCCATCGGCACCGTCATGCCAGTGTCGGAGAGCGTCTTCTTGAACTCGCGAACAATGCGATCCTGTTCACTCGCCGACGAACCGAACGGCACCAGGTCGTTGTCGTGAAAATTGACGCCCGAGGCACCGCACTCGGCGAGTTTACGCACGATGTGGTTCGGGTCGAGAACCGGACGCACGGCCTCGCCGAACGGGTCGCGGCCTGGGTTCCCTACCGTCCAGAGGCCAAAGGTGAAACGGTCTTGCTTAGTCGGATCGAACGAGCTCATACGTGCCGACGATAGCGCCCCGGTCACTTAGTTTTGAGCAGTTCCTTCGCCGTCCATGCGGAAGCTCGTCGTTTCGTCGCTTTACGAACCTTCGCGACCTCGGCCTGGTCGACACAGGAAGCCTGATGGCCGAAGGCTCGCCGCAAATAGCTGAACACCTTGGCGAGTTCGTCATCGGACAGGTGACCCTGGCCAGGCATCTCAAGCTCCCAGTTGGTGCCATCGACTTCGATCGGTCCCTTGACGCCGTGCAGAGCAATGCGGATCAAGCGCCCGCTTGGGCCGGCGACCCATTCGGAATCGCGCAACGGCGGCGCCAGGCCGCGCTGGCCGCTGCCGTCAAGTTGGTGACACGCCGCACAAGCGCCGCGAAACAGAACCTCACCCGCGACCACGCGCTTCTTCTCGGCATCGGTGAGGTTGGTCACGGCCCCCGGCATTGCGGCGCCGCCGACGCGCACCGAACCAAGCAGTTGCAGCGCTCGGGTGCGCACGGCACCGTCGGCGTGCTGCGACAACGTAACCAGCACCTTGGGAGTCGACCCGAACACCAGCCAACCGGTGCGACGATCACCCTTCGGCAACGCCCCGGCAGCGCCGTCGAGCACAGCTTTCTGTTGCCACACCTCGCTCACCTCGCTGGCGAACGTCAGCAGAGCTTGCTGCGCCTCAGCGTTGCGGCTCTTCATGGCACGGTGCGCCAGGTCGACGAACGCGGCACGCAGCGGCTTACTGTTCGCCGTTGGCTGGCCCCCATGGGTCGCCAGACCGCGCAAGACCTCGGCGATCTGAGGATGGGCAGCGGTCGCCACAGCTGCGCGCAACATCTTGTCGTCCGGCGTCTCACGAACCAGGCGCGCCAACGCGGCAAACGCGCGGGCGGTCTCGCGATCGCGAAGACCTGTCTCTGCCAGTAGCGCATCACCGATAGCCAGAGCCGCATGCCAGCGAATCGTGGGCGTTGTGGTCTGATCAAAGCGATCGATCGCACCCCACAGATGGCTATCCCCTTGCGCCAACGATGGCCCCGCATGCTGCCACGCAAACGCAGCGACACCAGCATCGGGATCGCGAACCCAACGCCGCAGCTCCGTGTTCGTCAACGTCTCGAGACCAGCCAACGCCGACATTGCCACGATCCGAACAGCCGGTCGATCGGTGGTGCGAAGCAACCGCTTCAACAGCGGCGTCGCAGCCGCCAGCTTGCGCTGCACGATCTGCTGCAAACTCAGGTCACGCACGGTGCCACTTTCGTGAGCGAGCGCTGCGACCAATTGCACTTCACTTGCGTCGACCAGAGAAGGCATTGGCTTGAGTTTGCCCGCACCCTTCGGAACGACGCGCCAGATGCGACCGAGATGCACCGCGTCTTCGAGCTTGCGCTTCTTGATCTGGTGACGCAGGAACGACGTCACGTAGTTGCGGTGCTGGATGACCCCGCGATACATGTCGACAACGTAGAGCGCGCCATCGGGACCGTTGCTCAGATTGACGGGGCGGAAGCGTTCGTCAGTGGACGCCAAGAACTCGCGCTGCTCCTTGTGATAGGCATTCTCGCCATGCATCGCGCCATCCTGCTCTTGCAAAACAACTCGCCGCACGACGTTGCCACACGGTTCACAGATGAACGCATCGCCTTCAAATGGCAGCAGGCCGCCACGATAGATCAGCGGCGAGCACACGCCGGTGCGGTTGGCTAGACGCCAGTCTTTCAAGACGCCTTTTTGGTAGCCGCGGTTAACCCCTGGAGTGACCCGAATCGGCCAAACACCGGCATCACTAACCACGCGATGGTTCAGCGACGGCAGGCCACCGACGGCCTGTGCCCGGGCGCCGTAGTGATTTGGCACGAGATCGCAACGCAACCAGTCCGAGTTGTAGTTGAAGTAGAAGCGGCCGCGGTCGTCGAGGCATAGGCCCCACTGACCGCCGCCGGCTCCTGGCTCAATGACGAAGGCATCGCCGTCGCGGCGAAGCAGGCGTTTGTCGTTGCACAGGTGGATGCGATGGTCAAAGCCCCAGGTCAAGCCGTTGCCGGAGTGTTCGGGGTTGCCGGTGCCCGCCTCGAACCCACCCATGATCAGCTCGCGACCATCCGCGACCAGGTCGCCATCTTTGTCCGGCATCCAGTAGAGGTTCGGCGGTGTAATCACCAACGCCCCGCCCTGCAATGGCAGCACGGCACGCGGCAACACCAACTTGTCGCAGAACACGGTCGAACGATCGGCGCGGCCATCGTGATCGTCATCGTGCAGGATCACGATGCGACCCGTCGCCGCACCTTCGTTGCTGGCGTCGACGTCGAGCATGTAGTTGCGGAACTCGGCAACCCACAAACGACCCGCCACATCGAAGGTCGCCACGACCGGGTCTTGCACCATCGGTTCCGCCGCGAATAGCTGCACCTCGTAGCCGTCGGGCACACGCATGGTGGCCAACTCTTCGGCGGCGGTTCGCACCGTAGCGGCAGGCACGACCACGTCGTCTGGCAACATCTTCTGCTTCTGGCCAGGCCGATCACCTCGCTGAGCCAACAAGTCGCAAGACGGAGCCAAGACGGCGAGAGTCAGGAGTAGCAGGTGCGCGCGCATCGCCCGCCAGTATGCCAGCCGGAATGCCGCGGAACAGCCCTAGGTACGTTGGCTACGGCTACTGCCGTCAGGTTTGCGTGCGCCAAGAGTCTCGGGCTCAATGCTATCGGCCTTAGATCGACCGCCCGTCGAGCTACTGCTGTCGAACTACTGCCCGTCGATCGTCACAAAGCCAGAGGCCGGCACGACCACCGAGTATTGCTGACCGCGAACTTCCACCATGTACTGACCGGCAGGTATGTCACGCATTTCCCAGTAGCCATCGGTCACGAAGCGAACCGCAACAGGCAGCATACCTGCCAGTAAATCATTCGCCGCGCGAGTGAAGGTGACCTTGACGAAGCGGTTGGGATCGGTGGCCTCAGGTCGCAGGCTTTCAGCGAGCAGCGCGCTGCCGCTCTCCTTTAACCGCAGAACCACTGGCTGCACTGCGTTAGCAATGGTAGTCGGTCGCGTGACCCACGAGAGACCGCCACTAGGGGCGATCACCACTACGTCTTCGGTCGACTTGACGGCGCCCAGTGAGTGCACGCCATTGGCGCCAGTTAAGCCGAGGAAGCGCGCCTGCGGGTTGCCAGCAAGCGTCGACTCGGAGACCGCGAACACCTGCGCGTCCGGCACGCTCTGGCCCGATACATCAACGACCTGCAGGGTCTGGCTTTGAACGATATTAGGAATCTCGGTGATCTGGATCCGCTGATGGCGGATCGAGCTCTCCAACTTGATGTTCGTGCCCGGCAAGTTCTGCATCGGGCGGAACCGCTCTCCGTAGTTGACCCATGTCGACGCCGGTTGCATCCAAGAACCAAACGGCACCGCAAGCATTTCCTTCAAGCGCGGCGTCGGCGAACTCGAATACATCCACAAGCGACCGCTGCCAACCTTCGTGCCAACCGCGAAGCCGGACTGATTGGCGTAGACAACACGACTGACCACAGCCGCGCCAGGCGGCAAGCCCGGGATCTCCTCGAAGAAGGTGACCTGCCCCTGCGGTATCGAGTGCAAATTAACGGTGCGCAACCGGGGCATGACATACGTCTCGCCTTCCAGGCCAGCTAACTCGCTGCCACGCACAGGCACAGGCACGACGACAGACTCAAGCTGAGAATGCACCAACAAGATCGCCAGACGTTGGTGGCGCGGCAAGTAGGCCGGCAACTGCTCGATCTTGAAACGTCCGCTTTGCGACGTCACGACCCTCTTGACCACGAGTGCGTAGACTGAGCCAAACAGCTCATCGATGATCAACGGTATAACCTGCACGCCGAACTGAGACACGCCCTGGTCATCGGTAACCAGACCACTGACCAGGGCCGCGGGTTCAATTCTGAGCGGTTCTTCGAGCTGCGCGAGTTCGCCGTGGATCACCAGCGACACCGCATCGGGTGCCACCAAGCCCAGGTCCGGACGCAACGGGCTTGGAATCGAGAAGGCGATGCCAAACGCTCGATCAGCCGGCTTGAGAGTATCCATCGAGAATGACCCGTTGGCGCCAGTGCCCGGATGGAAGTCGCTGTATTCCGTCTCGTCGGCGATGTAGGTGATGCCAACGCTGGCGCCAACACTCGGCCCACTCGGCCCCATCACGTGACCAGTCAACACTGAGGCCGACAGCGCAGTTGGCGGCGCCAACGGCGCGCGCACATCTCTATCCCCCCCGGCAAGGCCACCGCTCGGGGAGCGGTCGATCCCTCCGCCACCGTAATAGCTGGCGATGGTGCCCACGGAAACAATGCCCGGTAACGCACCCGAGCGAAGGATCTTCGCATCCTGGCCACTGAGCACCTCAACCTGGATACGCACATCGCTCGGGCTGCCCCAGACTGACTGATCGTCCAGCCCCTGATTGACGTCGTCGACCCTATCGGCCGGGATCGCTGCAATCAGGTAGTCGCCTATGCCCAAGGCCAGGCGACTGCGATCAGCCATTGGCATCAAGACAGGGCGATTGGTCCTAATGAGAAGCCGACTGCCGGGAAGCAGTAGAGGAGCACCGTTCTTGAGCTGCAGTTCGCCACCCTGCAGCTCAATCTCTGCTGCCGGTTGCGCGAACTTCGACAGATCATGCCAATCCATCGTGGCTGCTCCATGGCGTCCCAACCCAATGCTATCGCCTTCGCCGACGCTCTCGCCACCGCCAAGTCGATCACCATTAGAGTTGAAACCATCCGCAGCACTTTGAATGACCAAACGGCCAACAGGCCCCGGCTCGCCAACCGACCAATCCATCAGGCGTGCGCCAATGCCCAGAATGAACAAGGCAGCCAAACCGGCGACTAGCATGCCAGCGGGACTCGTAAAGGAGAGAGCTCCTTCGCGACGCGAAGACTTGGCTCCTGCCTTGCGCAACATAGCATCGCCGGCTGCTACTGAGTGACCGCCAGTAGAGTCGTCACTGCCAGCAGAGTCGTGACCGCCAGTAGAGTCGTCACTGCCAGCAGAGTCGTGACCGCCAGCAGAGTCGTCACTGCCAACAGAGTCGTGACCGCCAGCAGAGTCGTCACTGCCAGCAGAGTCGTGACCGCCAACAGAGTCGTCACTGCCAGCAGATTCACTGCCAGCGTAATCACTCGTGCGCGTGAGGCGATCAAACGGTGTGTCGACGGCATCCGTCATCACCAACTGCTCGACGACGCGGGCAGCAAAGTCACTGCGCAAGCAGTGCTTTGGATCCGCTTCCTGCTCGATTCGGATCTCTTCAAATGCACGACGCAAGCGCAGCACTTCGTGTTCGGATCGTGCCAGCTCCACCGCGCAAGCGCGGCAGCCATGCAAGTGTTCGTCGACAGTCGCCACGTCGACCATGGCTAGGTCGCCATCGGCGTAGTCGCGTAGCTTGGCACGCACGCGTGCACAGCTCGGGCTTGCCGGCGGCAGACGACGCATGTTTTGCGGGTTCGGCGGCTGATACATCGGGCGCGCGCTCATGCTTGGCCCTCCGCTTCACCTAGGTTGTTATCGTCGCGCAACAACCCGTTGCTAAACTGGCTAGCACCACGCGCAGCAGTCTTGCCAGCCCTGCCCCAAGTCGCGCCGATCGACTCCAACCGGCTTGCCAGGATGTCCTTGCCGCGCGCCAACTGCACCTTGACGTTGCTGACCGAGATGCCCAATGCGGCGGCAATCTCGAGGTTGGTCTGACCGCGCATGTACTTTAGCTCAAGCGGCGCACGAACCTTCTCACTGAGGCGATCGAGTTCGGTGCGAACCGTCGGAGCCACGTGCTCGTCGGCGGCGCCATGACCAATCCGAAGGTCCGGCAACTCACTCAGCACATCGCGATCTTCCCCATCCAAACGAACCGTCGGCAGTTCAACGACGCGACGGCGGCGCAGGCGGTCACGACAGGCATTGCCGGCGATGCGCAACAACCACGGCCCCAACTTACGCTCGTTGTCAAAGCTGTCGCGGGCGCGGAACAGCTTCAAGAACGTGTCCTGGGTGGCCTCTTCAGCGTCCTCGGTCCGGCGCAGCATGCTGATCGCCAAGCCATGCACCATGATCTTGAAGCGTTCCACAAGATGCTCAAATGCTTCCAGATCTCCCGCCTGTACGCGGAGCATCAGCTCATTGTCGGATCGATCTGGGGAAGGCATCATGAAATGGCGCGGGCGACTCAACCTAGTATGCCAGCCCTACGTCCGCACAGGGTGAGTCGGCCAGCATTTTTCCTGGAACTGCTTCAGCTTACGCACCTTAGCTGACCAGCCGCGTGGCCATGGGCAGCCCTAAACCAAGACCCTGATTCCAGACGCCAGCTTCAGGGCGTTTTTCCCTAGCAGTTAAGCGAGCCGCCGAATTAGCCGATGCCATGGGCAGCCGGGAGCAATCCCGTCCCCCAGCCACCTCTAACGACCCCCCCCTCCGCGCAATGGCCAAGATCCCCGACAAGCAGGGCCTCTTTTTTGAACTTGACGGCGTCCTCGTAGAACAGGCCCGCCTGAACATTGATGGCACCGTGCCATTTATTGACCGAGCTGTTGAAGCGCTCGGCCGAATCGACCCGAATCAATTCAAGCTGTTCGTCGCGACCAGCCGCCAGGACATTGCGTTCGGCAAGTACCGGGAGCGTGAGTTCACCAAGTTCTGCGAAGCGTTCCTACAGGCAATGCACAAGGAGCAGATCCCGATCGCGAAGATCTACTCGTGCCCCTACCACCCTAAGGGCAAGGGTCGCTTCAAGAAGGAGAGCGTGTTCCGCAAGCCGGGCCCAGGCATCTACAAGATGGCGCAGCAGGAGTTCGATCTTAATCTGCAACGCAGCTGGATGATCGGCCACACGACCGCGGATGTGCTCGCCGGCCAGCGCGCCGAAGTCGGCACGATCCTGGTCAGGACCGGCAAGGCTGGCAAGGACGGCGAGTTCCAAGTCGAACCGCACTTCGTCGAGGATGACTTCTACGACGCGATCAACCGCGTCAACCAGTTCGAATACTCGCTGCGCGTCTAAGCGCACGACGAAGCCTATTGCCGAGCGAGCCATTGCTAAGCGGCGAGGTAGAGCCCTACCGTGCGCCACGCAATGCAGCACGACTGGGAATCCGCGTGGGCATCGGAATCACCGCACATCCGCAGGCTACTAGAACAAGGTAGCCGGACGGACGCGTGGCACCGACTGGAGCCCTACTGGCAACAAGGTTTCGCCCATAGCGAGCCAACGTTCCTGCAACTCGGCCACGATGCTTGCTGGTGGCTGGGCTTCGACCCCATGCGCTTCTGGCTAGAACGGCGCGCTTTTCGCCAACACTCAAGCTGTTTGTGGGCATGGTCGCGGCGGCTGCTAGATGACGTTCGCAAGGGCCGCGTGCTACATGCCTGGGAACGGCTTCAGCGCACGGACCGCCCGAAGGCCCAAAACCAGGCTGAGGAAGTTCAGTTCGCCGTCGCGCAAGCGCGGGTCCTGACCACCGTGCGCGATTTCACCGCGGCCTCCGAGTGTGTTGCGCGCGCGGTCGCGAGCCACGGCGACTCGCCAAAACTTGCCCGCGAACGTGGCTGGATCACGTGGTTCGACGACAAGATCGACGAGGCCAAGGAGCACAATCGCAACGCCCGCGAAGCGTGGCCCGAAGAGACGCTACTGCGCGAACAAGAGTGCTGGTTTCTGTTGCAGTCAAACCAGACCCAAGACGCACTCGCCGCTCTGGATGAGACCGCGAAGATCGCCGAATGCCCATCCGTTGACCTGATGTATGCCGACGCTCTGTTTGAGCAGCAGGATTATGAGGGCGCGGCCAAGCTGCTCGAGCAAGCGCTGGTAACGCGACCCCTCAAAGGCAACCAGCGCACCGGCGCCCACATGCTGCTCGCCCGCGCGCAACGCTGCCTTGGCAATGATGCAGGCGCCGTCGCATCCATGCAGCAGGCCGGCCCGCGCATGAAGAAGTGGGCCGATCGCCTCGCTTCGTTCACCGCCACCAATGCTCCCGGCACCGGTCGAGTCGTGCGGCAGGTGCCCTACGTGCGTCAAGACCACGTCACCTGCTCGCCCGCGACGATGGCGTCACTGCTTTCCTACGCAGGCCTCGAGGTCGACCAACGCGAGATCGCCGCCCAGATCACCTACGATGGCACACCGTCGCATGCCGAGCTGCGCTGGGCTCGCGAGCGCGGCTTATCGGCCTGGTTCTTCGAGTTCGATCTGGAGGTCGCCCACCAACTCATCGATCGCGATCTGCCGTTCGCGCTCTCGACTCGCGGCGAGCAAATGGGACATCGCCAAGCAGTTTGCGGCTACGACCTAGCACTCAACACGTTGCTGTTGCGCGACCCCAACAGTTCGACCATTCAGGAGGTCGACGCCGAATCCCTGCTCGAGTCGATGCAATCGCGCGGTGGCGACTGCGCCTTGATCCTACCTAAGACGGAAGCGCACCGGGTGACCGCCGATCTGCTGCCACATACGACCGCGCAGATGCAACTGCAGGAGTTGCGCCAGGCCTATGACGAACGGCAGCTGAGCCGCGCCGATGACGTCATCACCAAGTTGCTAGCAGGTCCCCCATCTCATGCTCGCTGGGATGGCGCGGTGCGAGTTGCGTACGAACGCGAGGACCGCGCGACCCGTTTGCAGCTGTATCGCGAACGCTACGAAGGCAACCCGAACGACGGCTACTGGCACTACTACTACGCCCTCGAACTGCGCGCCCAGGATCGTTGGCAACTGATGGTCGAAACCCTCGAACGTCACATCGGCGGCAAATCACCGTTCTTGTCGCTGACGCTAGCCGAACACTTGCGCCATGCGGCGTCGACTGCTGCCCGAGCAGAACAGTTAGCGCGTCATGCGTGTCGCCGACTGCCGGCCAACGGCTTGCCGATCAAAGTGCTCGCCGACATCCAATGGCAGAATGCGGACCGGCGCGACGAAGCCCGTGAACTGTATCGACTCGCAGCGCGGCTCGATCCACACAACGAAACCCATGCCAGCAGCTACTTCACGGCGTGCGTGCAGCTCGGCGAACCGGAGCTTGGCCTGCAGTTCTTGCACGATCGCGTGCAGCAACTTGGCGGTAACCACGCCGAACCGCGCACGAGCTACGCCCAGGCACTCGACTCGCTGAATCGCAAATCGGACGCCATCACCGAATTGCAGCGAGCCATGGCGAACGAAGACACGCCGAAGGTTCGCAGCGACTTGTTCGACATGTTGCTCGATGACAGTCAGCACCAGGTGGCGGCTCAGTTACTGAAGGAACCAGAGCGCTGGCAACCGCTAGCCTTTCAAGATGCACGTCACCGGCTGGCACTGGCGCAGGGTGACCACCAAACTGCTGCCGCGGCGCTGCAAGCCGCAGTCGAACTCGAGCCCAGCAACGGCAACTCTTGGATCGTGCTCCTGCGCAACGTGCTCGCCCACCAAGGTCGAAAACAAGCTCTGGAGCAAGCCCACCAATGCGTGCGTGAGCAAGGCGACAACCCGCATCTCTTGGTTCGCATCCAAGAGTTCTTCGATGAAGTGCAAGAACGCGGTGCTGGCGAGCAGTTGTTGAGGCGACTGGTTACGGAGAACCCGCAGGAGCTCTGGCTGCAAGGTCGCTGGGCGCGATTCTTGATCGCCAATGGCCGCGCTACTGAGGCCAAGCCGCTGAACGAATCTCTGCTTGAGCAATTGCCCGACTCCGTCGCGGTGCACATCGACGCCATCGATATCTCGGCAAGCCTCCGCGAAGGCGAGCGAACCCTGATTCTATGTAATGAAGTGGGCAAGCGCTGGGCCAGCGACGCATCCGTTCTGACTCGCCGGCGACGGCTAGCAGATTCGAAGGACACGTCGGTGCGCGCCGTGCGCGAGGCCATGACCATGATGCTGGCGAGTCACTTGCCACCGACCGACAACCAGATCGAACACATCGTGCGGGCGATGTCGCAAGACCTCGACGACCAACAGGAGGTCGCAGCGTTTTTGCAGCAACTGCAGGAGCGCTTCTCGGACAATCCGGACATCCCCGCCGCCCACTGCCGATGGCTCAGCGACCACGATGCAACCGGCGCGGTCGCGATCGCCGAACGCTTGCAGTCGCAGTTCCCGTGGTTGCTGCAGAACTGGATCTTGCTCGGCAAGTGCTTGCGATCTGCCGGCCGACGAGACGATGAGCGAACCTTGCTCGAACGACTGCTGAAACGCGAACCTAGCCATGCCGCGGCATGGGCCGAACTCGGGGAATCACTCGAACAGGAAGGACGCACGCAAGAGGCCATCGCGACCTACAATCGCGGCATTGAACAAGCACCGACAAGCCCCACCTTGCACGGCATGCGTGCCAGCCTGCTGTGGAGCTTTGGCGAACGAGAAGCCGCGCTGATGGCAGCCAACCAAGCTGCGGCATTAGCCCCCGACTACGGCTGGGTGCGCCGCGCGCAAGTCATGTGGCACAACGCCTGCGGGCAGCACTCAGAAGCATTGACTGCCGCGCAGGAGTGCGTTCGAGACAACCCATCGTGGGCGCTTTCTTACGAACTGCTGGCCGCTGCCAATGATGCGCTTGGCCACCACGAAGAACGCATCACGGCTCTGCGCAATGCTCTACAACGCGAACCACGACTGGGTTCGGCGCGTCAACAGTTGCTCGCAGCACTGCTCGAACTGCGGCGCTTTGAACAGGCGGAGCAAGTCATCCAAGAAGGCTTGGAGCTGCTCGAGGAAGATCCAGAGCTGCTGCTGACGCGCTTGCGCATCGCCCGCATGCAAGGTGACCTCAGCGGTTCGCGCGCCGGACTTCGCAGTCTGCTTGCCAAGCAACCGGACTTCGATGACGGTTGGGGCGAGCTACTGATGTGGCTCGAGGAAGAAGGGCTCGGTTCTGAGATCCTTGCGCTCGGCAAGGCGCCACCAGAGGCGCTCAAAGACAGCCCGACCATGCACGCCTACGTCGCCGACGTGCACCTCGACGCCGGCGACCTAGTTAGCGGCCAACGTTCTTTGCAGGCAGCACTCAAGGTTGCACCCGATCATGATTGGGCGCGCGACCGGCTAGCCCAGGTCTTCATTGACCGCCGACAATACAAGGACTTGCTGGCGCTGTTTCCGGGCGCGACCGACCCCGACCAACTGCCGCTAGCCCGCGCGGCCATGCTGTGCAATGCCTATGCTCAGACCGGCGAAGTATTGCGCGCCGAGCGCTTCTTCAAACGCTTGCTGCGCGAACCTGAGGCAGAGATCGCCGTCCTGCGCAACAGCGACAACGCCCTGACGCAGCGCAACCCAGAACGGCAAGACATCCTGTTGAGCGAGCTACTGCGCGACAGCGAGCAACATGGCGACTTCGTGCGCACCGAGAACTGCCTGCAGGTCTACATCGGTCGCCGCTACGAATCGATCTGGCTAAAGCTATCGCGATTTGCCGAGTCGGTGCCCGAGCAGTTGTTCGAGTCGAGCATCGCTCGACTCATCTACGCATGCAACGGCATCTACCCGGTCGCCGAGATCGCGCAATGGGTCGACAAACACCTCGACCCTCCGATCGAAGACACCGACGCGTGGGCCCGATTCGTCTATGCACTCAACGAGCCGTCCGGTGCCAAAACGGCCGTTCGCATCACGGCTGGCAACTACCGCCGGCTTGGTGTGCGCGGCTGGATGCTCGCCAACTTGTCGGGCGTGCACGCCGACCTGAAACATTGGTCGAAGGTGCGGGAGGTCTCGATGTATGCGCTCGAGTCAGCGCCCGCGGATCACTCAGTCTGGTGGCACCGCCGACTGCTTGCCGAGGCCGCCTACGAAGACGGCGACTATGAGACGTGCCTGAGCTACTGCACGATGGAAACCGAGCAGCACCCGACCGAGAAGGTTCGCGTCGTGCAACTCGAAGCGCTGGCGCGCATGCAAGCGGCGCGGTCTCGCCGCGACAAACGCCAGATCTTTGCTGCGGCACTGCCCGAGATCCTGCGACAGGAACACAAGTCCGACGCCGAGAACGACGGTACTCTGCGCACGAGCCAGATGCTGTGGTCGAAGTTCTTTCGGGCGGCCCCAGGACTGCGCACGATGCTAATGGCACTCGGCAAACAAGGCAGGTGGCTCGCAAAGAAGCTGCTTCCCGGCTGCAAAGCCAAGCGCAGCTGAGCACCATTGGCACGGGCACTGCGGCTAGGTGCGGTTCGACGTCCATCGAGCGCGCCTGAACCTCATTCGCGCCAATGAGAATGGCGCATGCTCGAGACCGGCCACGCGAGCCACGGGCGCCGGAGCAGCCTCAAGTGCTCGGCTGCGACTGCTACGCGATGCGGTGAACTTGCGCGCAGCGACTACTTACTCAGCGCTGCGACACCCGGCAACGACTTGCCTTCGAGCAGCTCTAGGCTTGCACCGCCACCGGTCGACACGTGGCTCAGCTTGCTGATGATGCCGAGCTTCTCGGCGGCGGCAACCGAGTCGCCACCACCGACAACCGTGAACCCGCCCGCGGCGGTCGCCTTCGCAACCGCGTGCGCGACGCCTTCGGTGCCATTGCAGAACGCATCCATCTCGAACACCCCCATCGGGCCGTTCCAGATCACGGTGCGCGCACCTTCGAGTGCTGCGACGTAGCGCGATAACGTCTTCGGACCGATGTCCAAACCCATCAGGCCATCCGGGATATCGATCTCGTGGATCGACGCCGGCGAATCCGCGGCAAACTTCTCGGCGCAGATATGGTCGATCGGCAGCAGCAACTCTTTGCCGGCCGCCTTGGCCTGCTCGATGACGCGGCCCGCTTCGCCGAGCAAGTCTTGCTCGACCAACGACGTGCCGACCTTATGGCCCATCTGACGCAAGAACGTGTAGGCCATGGCACCGCCAATGATCAGCTTATCGACCTTGGGCAGCAGGTTCTCGATGACGGGCAGCTTGTCGCTGACCTTGGCGCCACCGAGGATCGCGACGAACGGGCGCTCCGGCTGTGACAGCACCTTGGCAAACGCATCGAGCTCTTTCTGCATCAGGAGCCCAGCCGCCGACGGCAAGTATTCGGCAACCCCGCTGACCGAGCTGTGCGCCCGATGCGCGGTGCCAAACGCGTCGTTGATGAAGACGTCGCCATTCAGCGCCAAGTCACGACGGAACTGCTCGACCAGCATCGGGTCCGCCTGCTCACTGGTCTTGTTGCCAAGCCCATCCACAACGCTGCGCTTGCCCTCTTCCTCGATGTGGAAGCGCACGTTTTCAAGCAGCACTACCTGACCCGGCTTGAGCATGCCCGGGCCACAACGCTCGGCGACCTTCGGACCTACACACTCGTGCAGGAAGTCAACGTCCTGACCTAGCAACTGCGCTAGCTCCACCGCGACCGGGCGCAGCGAGAACTTCTCAACGTGCTCGCCGTTGGGTCGCCCCAGGTGCGACATCAACACCACCGACGCGCCCTGCTCTAGCACGTAGCGGATCGTCGGCAACGCCGACACGATGCGCTGGTTATTGGTGATAGCAAGCGTCGCCTTATCTTGCGGCACATTGAAGTCGACGCGCATCAGCACGCGTTTACCGGCAAGGTCGAGATCCGTTAGGGTCTTAAAGTTCATGGCGTCGCTCGCTATCGATCAGGCGTTCTTGTTTATCAGCCGCGGCGGCCCTTCAGGTGCTGCGGCTCTTCAGCAACTAAATCGCCGCGGCGACTTTCTTGCTGAGTTCGACAACGCGGTTGGAGTAACCCCACTCGTTATCATACCAGCTGATCAGCTTGAAGAAGTTCGGGTTGAGCTCGATCGACGAACCGGCATCGAAGATCGACGAAGCCGTGTGGTGGATGAAGTCCGACGAAACGACTTCGTCTTCGGTGTACTCGAGGATGCCCTTCAGGTAGGTCTCGGACGCGTTCTTGATCGCGGCCTTGATCTCGGCC
>JBNMNW010000048.1:0-25370 GCA_051278165.1 Planctomycetota bacterium
GCGACGCGCCGTCGCAACCGCGTTGGCCCAGTCGATTGGCGCCAGTGGCGTGTCGCGCAAGACGATTTCAGCGATCGAGTGACTGGCCTCGGAGCTCGCCATTTGGCGGATTTCGTTGGCAGTGGCCTTGTCGATGCGGCCGCCCTTCGTCAGCAGTTGCAGTGCACGTTCTTCGTCGCGTCGATCTTGGCCTGCGGTCGCTTTGCTGACGCACAGGAAGATCAGGTGCAGGCTGCCGATGCTGATCAGCGAGTTGCGTCGCACGATGTGTTCGGAGCCGCGCAGGTGTTGACCATCGACGACACAGCCATTGGTGCTGCCGCTGTCGATGAGACTCCAGTTTTTGCCATCGAAGCGAATCTCGGCATGTTGCTCCGAGACCGATTCGTGTGGCAGCAGCACGTCGGCCGTTTCGGCGCGACCGATTTTGTTGCTCGCCTTCATCAGGCGAACCGGGCGCTTCAGGCCTTCTCCCTTAACGAACAACCGCGGCGTCGATTGATGCAGTAGCGATTCGAGGTCGTTGCCGGCCGCTGCTGTGGTTGCCGGCGGAGCCATGTCCTCAGGGCGAACCGCAACGGTCTTGGGTCGGTCGTTTTTCCGGGCCGGAGCTGGAGGAGCTGACTTCGGAACGCTCGGAGCCGCGGGCTTCGGTGGTGGAGCCGGGGGTAGAGGAACAGCTGCCTTCGGAGTCGGCGGTTTTGGTGGTGGTGGTGGTGGTGCTGCTGCTGCGGGGGGCTTTGCTGCGGGCGGTTGCGGCTTTGGTGCTGCCGGCGGTGTCGGACCAGCGCCTCGCAAGCCTGCCCCTGCCCCCGGAGACCCTGCCCCCGGAGACCCTGTCCCCGGAGACCCTGCCCCCGGAGACCCTAAGCCAGGTCGGAATCCCTTGGCCATGGTCTGGTCGAATGCGCCAGTCTCTGGTGGTGGACTCGCCGGCGGCTGTGGTGGACCACTTGTCGAAGTGTGACCACCAACCGGCTTGGCTGGTGCACCTGGTTGCCCCGAAGCTGGTTGCCCCGAAGCTCCAGGTTGCCCCGAAGCTCCAGGTTGTTTCTGTGCTCCAGGTTGTTTCGGAGCGGAGCCGGCCAGACCCGGTGGTCGGAACTCCATCGTGTTCATCGGAGCCGCATCCGCGGGCGGCACCGCTGGAGGGGGAGTTCCCGGTGCCGCACCACCAGGTCGGCCGGGCGATTGGAACTGCATCGTGTTCATCGGCACGTCTGCCGGTGGCACGTCTGGCGGTTGCACAGCGGCGGGTGGAGTTGCCCCCGGCGGACCCGAAAGTCCGCGTGGACCAGGTCCCCCAACCATAGTCTTGTCAATGACTTCCGGCGGCACCGCCGGACGGTCTTCGGTGCTGTCTGCCGCTTCCAGGACGAACTCGGTCTTGCCGACCAGGATCCTTGCACCGGGTGGCAGCGTCGTTTTTTCGCCCGCCTTGATGACGCTGTCGTCGACGCGAGTTGGGTTGGTGGCGCCGAGTCCTTCCAGCACGACGAACCCTGAGGTCACGCCGATCCGGAATTGCTTGCGGCCGACTTCTTCATCGTTAACCGTCAAGTCGACGCTACGCGACCGCCCGACGATCATGGGATCGCCGATTGGAACATACCTCGGCGCTAGACCGGGTTCGCGAACAAGCAGCTGAAAGCGTGGCATTGAGACTGCGGAAGGACGTTAGTGCGAAGTAACTTGGGTTGGAACAAGCGAGCCAGGAAACTCCCATGACATCGGTTGTGAAAGTTCTTTCATGGTAAAGCTGCCGACGCTCCAATGCAGAAGCTCTCGGTCGGGATTCGCCCATGAGGATCGGATGACGCGTTCGTTTCGTTGCAGGCAGGTTTTTCGCGCAATGCGGTTGTCCCCCATGCCCAATCTATTGCCCTGGCAACAGCTTCTTTATCGGCCCGGTGCTCTCGCAGACCGTGCCCATTTTGGCCGTCGTTCCGTTGGCTGTCGTGTAGCTAGCACGTGCGCCGCGGTCGCCCTAGCTGTAGTCGCCCTGGCCGCAGTCGCGCCCGGACAACAAGCTGGTAGCGCGCCGCCTCCTCGGGACTTCGATCCGATCCAGTCGCGATGGTTCGCTCCAGGTCGGGCCGTCGGCGGCATCCAGCCTCCGGAGTATTCGATCAACGAGCGCGCTAGCGCTTGGAACCCGTATCGGCAGAACTCTCTGAAGGGGGACTTCCCGGTGTTTGGTACCGAAGACTTGTTCTTCGCGTTTACCGCGACCAACCGGTTGTTCTACGAGACGCGCAGCGTGCCGACTGGCTCGGGCATTACTGGGCCAGGGCCGGTTGCGCAGACGTTCTTCGGGGAAAGCAAGCAGACGTTCTTGCAGAACGATCTCGCCTTGTCGTTCGACCTGTTCCGCGGTCAGCAGGCGTTTAAACCGGTGGATTGGCGGATTCGCATCACGCCGGTGTTTAACTACACCAAGCTAGACCTCGAAGAGGTCGGTGGCGTTGTGATCGACCCGTCGCAGGGCACCAGCAGGCAGCGGGGCGATGTCACGCTGCAGGAAGTGTTCCTCGAGTACCACCTGTTCGACCTGTCGGATCGCTACGACTTCGCCAGTGTCGAAATCGGGGTGTTGCCGTTCCGCAGTGACTTCCGCGGCTTCATCTTCGAAGACACCAACCTCGGCGTGCGCTTCTTTGGCAACGCCGACAACAACAAGTGGCAATACAACGTCGCGGTCTTCGACCAACTCGACAAGGACACCAACTCGCAGCTCAACCGCTACGAGGATCGTGACCAGACGGTGTTTGTCGCCAACGTCTACCGCCAGGACTTCCCGGTGCTCGGCTACACGAGCTCGGCGTCGTTCCACTACAACGCGGACCGTCGCGGCGTGGAGTTCGATGACAACAACTTCCTGATCTCGCCGAAGCCGGTCGGCACGTTCGGTCAGGACGGCACGAACAAGGTTGACGCCTACTACTTCGGTTGGGCCGGTGAAGGCCACTTTGGCCGTTGGAACATCACCCACGCGCTCTACCAGGTGTTGGGTAAGGAATCGCAGAACGAAATCGCGTCTCAGAAGGTGGATATCAACGCACGCTTTGCCGCGTTGGAAATTTCCTACGACATCGATTGGTGGCGTCCGCGCGCGTTCTTCCTCTACGCCTCTGGCGACAGCGATCCACTCGACGGGGATGCAAACGGCTTTGACGCCATCGTTGACGCGCCGAACTTCGGCGGCGGTCAGTTCTCGTTCTGGAACTCGCAGGCGCTCAAGCTGGTCGGCACCGGCTTGACCCAGCCTGGCAGTTCGCTCGCCGACTTGCAGACCAGCAAGACCCAAGGCCAGGCGAACTTCGTCAACCCGGGCGTGCTGCTGATTGGTGGCGCGGTCGATGCGGAATTGACGCCGAGGTGGCGTGCGCAAGTCGGCTTCACCTACCTGCGCTTCGACAAGACCAACACGCTAGAGTTCTTGTTGCAGGCTGACGACATCGCCAAATCGATCGGCACGGAAGTGTTCCTAGGAACGCAATACCGACCGTTTCTGACCAATAACGTCATCCTCCAGTTCGGCGCCTCGGCGCTGTTCCCCGACGATGGCTTCGCTCGCGTCTACGACTCTAGCGATGTCGTATACAACGTGTTCACCAACATCATCACGACCTGGTAGCCATGTCCGCATCCTCTCAAAAGGCGTCGCTCGGGCGACGCAGTGTGGTGCTCGGTCTGTCGGCCGTGCTGTTGACCGCCGCTGGTGTGGCCTTGACCTCGTGTAATGCGAAGGTCACGTCGCAACCGGTCGGATTCGTGACCCAAGGGCCCGCGCTGCCGCTGACGGCGTTTGATGTGGATCTCATTATCCGGCGTGCTGTTGCATCGATCGATTCGCCCAACATGCACGTGGCTGTCACCGCGCGCACGGGCGACATCCTTGGCGTCTACAGCACGATTGTCGGCGGTGGCCAGGGCAACGACGATGCCGCCAACATCGCTGTAGGCCTTGCGCGTACGACGTCGTTCTTCTCCAACAGCCAGGCGCCGTTGTCTTCGCGCACGGTCGAGACCTTGGGCGCGTTCCACTTCCCGCCGACGTTTGCCTCGGAGTTCATCGCTTCGCAGCTTCCGATTAGTGCCGGCGCGGGTGCCGACGCAACGAGCGTGATTCCGCCGCGCCGCCGGATCTCCGGCGTCGCAGGCACCCCGCCAGCGCCGCTCTGGCAGATCAACTCGACCAACCGCGGCGCTTGGATCGCGGACCCGACGCCTTCTTTCCCGACTGCCGAGAACACCACGGTCCCGCCGACGTTCTTCAACCGTGGCCTGGACATCACGGCCTCGCCGGACCCTGATCCGGATAGCCTAGTCGGAAACCGCTTCTTCCTGCCCTCGCGCAGTATCGCGGCGGCCAATGCTGACTTCGCGGCTGGGTTCTTTACCGGTGATCCAAACTTCGACCCGACAGCTGGCATTGTGTTGCTGCCGGGTGCGGTCCCGTTGTTCAAGGCCAACGCCAACGGCGTGCTGCGACTCGTTGGTGGCATCGGCGTCTATGTTTTGGACTCGACCGGGGGGCCGCAGCCACAGCCCAACGTCGAGGAGGCAGAGTTTGCTGCGATCCAGGGGGCTTCGAGTACCGGTGCCGGTGATCCTAGCTTCTTCTTCGACGGCATTCCGTTCGATGGCCAGATCACGATCGTCGGCATCACCCTTCCATATGTGAAGCAAACGACGCGTCCTGAGAATCGCAACCCGAGCTTCTTCCCGCGAGTCGGTGGTGGCTTTAGAACCAACTTCGGAAGCTTCGGAACGCGCGATGGTCGCGCAGACCCGTTTGGCTACCTGATTGGTCCGCGTCCCGCCGTGACGCCGATCCCGACTAGTGACACGGTTGGTGGCCTCAACGAGAACAACGTTCGAACGATCATCAATCAAGTCGTCGCGAGTTCCGACCTTACCCGCGCCCAGGTGCGTCTGCCGCTCGGCAGTTCGGCTCGTGTGATCGCTACAATCGTCGATAACCGGGGCCTGATCCTCGCGCACTTCCGCATGGAAGACACGCTCTGCGACGCCATTGACGTGGTGCCGGCCAAGGCGCGATCGACGGTCTACTACTGTCAGCCTGGGGGGCCCTTTGCTACTGCGACGACCAATGGCGTCTTACCGTTCCCATTCGGCGATCAGTGGAGTGGCTTCCCGACGGACCCCACCGGTCAGAATCGCGGCATTGCCTTAACGACTAGAACGCTCGGATTCTTGTCGCAGCCGTTCTACCCACCAGGAATCGGCGGCACGTTTAGCCAAGCCGATTACATCGCGGACCTGCCCAACTTCACGCCTGCTCCTGGCAACACAGCTCCAGGCCCGCTCTACAACCTGGCGCTGCTTAACCAACTGCCGACTCAGGTCGATCGTTGGGGCAACGCCCTCGCAGATCCCGGCTACCAAAACGGCCTGACGTTCTTCCCGGGATCGGTGCCGCTCTACAAGGCAGACATCAACGGCGTGATGCAACTCGTCGGCGCACTCGGTGTCTCCGGTGACGGTGTTGAGCAGAACGACCTGATCGCGTTCGAAGGTGGCCGTGGCTTTGAGCCGCCGCCGGAATTGCGCATCGACAACTTCGAGTTCGACGGCGTCAAGCTGCCGTATTTGAAATTCCCGGAAACGCCTCGCTAAAAACTTCTGCCCGGGTATTTCGGTGCGATGTAATTGATCCGCGGCGCTGCTGTTGACGTCCTTCCCCGGTAGCACGGGGGCTTGGGTCGCGCGCCGGTGCAGTCTGATTCGTGGTTGTTTCTCCTGCATACGGTGCAGAGATAAAGCCCACACCCATGCTTGCGATTCAATGCAAGAATCTGGTGTTGCACCCGTTTGCAGATTTGGTGCAAAGGGATAGCATTGGTCGCCTGAGCGTGGTTTTGCTGCGCGAGGACCTCTTCCAGGGCTTGTTGCGCACTCGTGTGGCAACTGGCTACCTCAGTCTCTCAATCTCCACCTATGAACAAGTTGCTCGGGTCGTTGGCCCTTTCACTCGTTGCACCAGCCCTTGTCGGCCAGTGCGTTTCTTCCCCTGCTACCGCTACCAGCTATGGCGGTGGTGACGACCTCGTCGTGAACGCAGGCGTTGGCATTGACATGGGCTTTGGCTTTCCGTTCGCGGGTGGCACGGTCCAATTCATCCATCCCTGTACCAACGGCTTCGCCTACGTCAGTGATGGCTCGGTCGCTCTGACCGACGGCGACTTTACCCCGAGCGTCGCCGAGTTCTACGCCAATCCGGCGCGCATCGCTCCGTTCTGGGTTGACCTGAACATGACGACCGCCAACTTGTCGGACCTGTCTGTCGACACCAGCGTTGCCAACCAGTGCACGGTGACCTGGACCAACGTCATCCTCTGGAACCAGGCCCACACGCCGTTCAACTTCCAGATGGTCTTGGACAGCTCCGGCATCATCCAACTCAACTTCGATGCGGGCATGTTCACCAATGCCGCCACCATCGTTGGCACCAGCCCCGGCCTCAGCTTGGGTACCCTGGCCCTCAGCCAAGACCTGTCGAGCGGTCTCCCGATCGTCGACGACATGGCTTACGAAGAGTTCCTTGCCGGTGGCTTTGACCTTGCCGGTCAGGGCCTGCAGATGATTGGGACCGTGCCTGGCTATGTCCCGGTTACGACCAGCATCGGCTGCGCTGTCAAGACCACCTACGGCATGGGTTGCACGGAAATCAACACCGGCGCCTACGAGCTGTTCGCTCTTGGCACGCAAGACGTCGGTGCCTCGGGTTCGGCAATCACGTTCCTGCGCACCGGCACCAGCTACACGATGCTGGACGCGATCCCGGGCGTCTACCTTGCTCCGACCGCCGGCGTCGTGGTTTCGGCTGGTGACGATGCTTTCGGTGCCGTCCCGCTGTCGTCCCCGATGCCGACCGTCAATGGCACGACCAGCACGCTGACCGTTTGCACCAACGGCTACATCGCTCTTTCCCCCAACCAGCCGACTGTTGGCGCTGACTACTCCCCGTCGGATGCCGAGTTCCAAGCCATGACCGAGGCCACGATCTGTGGTCCTTGGTATGACTGGAGCCCGAACGTTGGCGGTCAAATCGTTTACGAAGAAGTCGCCGGCATCATGTATGTCACGTGGGACGCGGTCACGCCGTACGCTTCGACCACCACGGACACGTTCCAGTACCAGTTCAACCTGGCCACTGGCGATATCACGATCGTCTACGACAACACCAGCTTCGGCGGTGCGTCCGGTTGGCACACCCCGCTCTTCGGCTACACGGCCGGCAGTGGCTCTGGTGTTGACACCTACGACCTGTCGGTTGATCTGGCCGGCACGATCACCGTTCCGGACGTCGGCGCAGTTCCGCTCACCATCGACGGCAACGCCCCGGCGTTCGGCGCAAACTGGGACATCTCCACGGACAACATCGACCCGATCTCCCCGATCTCGATCACGTTCATCGGTGACGCCCAGCTCGCCCTGCCGTTGTCGTTCGTCTTCCCGACGACCGATCCGACCTGTAGCATCTACATCAACACGGTCCTCGGCAGCCTCACCGGCATCAACGTCGCTGGCTCGTCGATCGTCAGCTTGCCGATCCCGGCCAACCCGGCCCTGGCCGGCACCGTGCTGACCGCGCAGTCGATCAGCCTGACGCTGAGCAACCCGTCGAACATCATCACCTCGAATGGTCTCGAGGGTATTGTCGGCAACTAGGGCGTTGGCAACGGGGGCCCAGGCAACTGGGACCTTGGCAGCTATGCCGATCGCTTGATTGAGTTGCCTCTTTGAGGTGACTCGGTCATGCAACCAAAGCGGCCGTCGCAGCACCATTCGGTGTCGCGACGGCCGTTTTTGGTTTTGTCCAACGCGTCGCATTCGCCGCCGGCCCTGATCACCGCTCGCGGCGTTGCGGTTCCTCGGCCCCAATGTTTGAAGCATGCCTTCGTTGTGTCGCCTTGCGAGTGACGTCCTTGTCTCGCCGACTTACGCCACGAACTTCTGGTGCCGATCACTCGTCCCCGTGTTGCCGGGGCGCGGGCTAACGCTGCGACCCTCGAATCGTCGATGGCAGCGACATGACGTCCGTGTTGCAGAATGGGCTCGCGCTGCTGCGTGCCCCAGCAATCGAGATCGGCTTCGCCTTGCGTTCGCTACTGCGGTGGAGCCGAGGAGCGCCGGCGTTGGCGCAGACCTCTTGTACCGAGACGTTTGCGTGGGCTGAGACCGGCCGCCGCGTCGAGTTACGGGAGCGCGCCGGTGACTTGCTGGAGCGTTACGACCTGGGGCACCTCAACGAGACGGCCGATCCGGCCGTCCGGTGCGGCAACCTTGCACGGTTGGAGCAGCTGGAAGCCCTGGCTCGCGGGCTATCCGTGCCATGCGGCCCAGATTCCGTGGTCCGGGCGGCAGACTTCGGCTGCGGGGACTTCCACTACGCGGCTGCGCTCGTGCAGTGGCTCGCACGGTTTGGGCTAGCGAGCGGCGAGCAGTCGAGCGTTGGCCCTCGGGAGGTCGTGTTGCGAGGCATCGAACTTGACGGGCACGGCATCTACCGGGACGGCCATTCCAGGGCCGACCACGCGCGCGCCCGCGCCGCGGCAGCGTCCACCGGTAGTACCTCAGTTCGCTTTGAAGTGGCCGATGCGGCGTTTGTATCGCTGCCAGAGCAGGATGTCGTGAGCCTGTTCTTCCCGTTCCTTACGGCCTACGCGAGCCTGTCATGGGGGGCGCCGCTGTCTCGGTTGCGACCGCGGCGCCTGCTCGAGCGCGCCGTTTTGTCGTTGCGACCGGGCGGATGGCTTGTGGTCGCCAACCAGACTTCGCGTGAGCATGTGCTGCTGACCCGCTACCTGGCGAAGATGCCGGTGGTGCGCATTGCCCGAGTGCCCTTTGCGACCGACCTCGTTCCGGATGCCGAGCGAACGGAAAGTCAGGTCGGTTCCTTGTGGCTACGGCAGGAGTAGGTCCCTTCCGGCAAGCTGAGCGGTTAGACTTCGCGCCCTGGTTCGCCCCAGTCCCCAACTTCCGCGAAGCAGCTTTGCCGACGCATGTACACTCTGCAGATCCTCGATGCCGGCCAGACCTTCCTGCATACCCTAGGAGATCAGGCGATCTCCCTCGGTGCTGCTGAGAAGGCGCACGTTCGCCTTCGCGAAACGGGCGTGGCTCCAATTCACGCGCGGCTTGAGCCGCACTCCCAAGGCCTTCGACTCACGGCTGAGGCCGGAGCAGAAGTTCACGTCAACGGCAAGCGCATTGAAAACGTGCAGCTGCAACTCGGTGATCGCGTCGAGCTGGGACGCGTCGTGATGATCGTCGGTAAGACGGTGTCGCGCGCGGCGAGTGCTGAAGATGTGCTCGCTAGCAGTGTGTCGCGCGAGCCGCGTGCTTGTCGCCCAGCGAAGAGATCCAGCAAGCTGGTTCCCGTTCTCGTCGCCGTTGCGGTGTTGGCTGGAGTCATCTTCATGGCGACGCAAAGCGATGATTCGTCATACGTGCGCGGCCGCCTTGGCGATGTTGAGCACGCCCGCGCGAAAGGCGACGTTGATGCCGCGCGCAACGAAGTCGCAAACCTGCGCCGGGAATGGGCGGGCGCCGAAGACGACCGCTTGAGCAAGTTGGACGCCTACGAGTCTCGCATTGACCGGCTCGAAGCGGCCCACGCTGACTTGATCGCGAAGGTTTCGGATCCGGACGACACGCGCACCTATGCCGAGTGGTCGCGGCAGCTGCAGGCTGTCGAGGCAAACGGCAGCTTGGATGAGCAGGTAGCCGCTCGTAAGTTGCGTTCTCGGTTGCGTGAGACGTTGCGCACGCGCGACGAACACATTCGCGAAGCAGCGATTGCTGCGAACCTTACGGGTGCGGGCAATGCATCCGGTCGAGGTCCAAATGCTGCAGGCCCGAATACCGGTGGCGCGAATGCTGGTGGTGCGAATGACGGCAGCGATCAGGTGACGGCGACGGTCGACGATAATGTCTCCGGGACCGATGGCTCAGGGATCGGCGACTCCGTGCTTGGTGGGCCGGTGAGCAATGCCGAACCCGTTGCGACGGCCGAGATCGAAGGGCTCTGCAACGATGGCCACTATGCGCAAGCACTGGCGTTGGTGCAGGCCGCGTTCGATCAGGCTAGCAGCCCAGAAGCCGTTGCGCAGCTGCAGGCGACTGAGCAGTCGGTTCAGACGCAAGCCGCAGCGGCGATGAACACGTTGCTCACCGAAGCGCGCAGTTCGGAGCAACAAGGTCGTCTGGAGCACGCGGTGACGTTGCTGCAAATGGCGCGTCACAACTTCCCGTCCGGCTCGCTGTTCGGCAACCTCGGCACCGAGCTGGAGCGATTGCAAACGAAGAGCCGTGCTGCTGTTCAGGCAGCGCTGGTGGCGCAGCAGGCGTTGTCGAAGCCGGTTGCTCCCACTGATGCCGACTCCGCGACCCGGCTGGCAACGCTTGAGAGCTTGCGTAGTCACATGGCCGCAGTGCGGGACGCCGAGGACAACGGCGACTTCGCCCAGAAGGCGGTGTTGTTGCGTCAGGCGGCCGATGGCGTGCGTTCGCGTGATGCCGAGTTTGCGGATCGTTTGTTGGTGCAGGCTGACGAAGCTGCGCAGTTGGCCGGTTGGAATGATGCGGTCGTAGCCGCTGTCAAAGATGGCGCGCAGCTGACCCTCGAAGACCGTCGCGGTCGCGAAGTGCTACTCGTTCGCGTCGACGGCCAGCGTCTTGTCGGCAGGTCTCCCGATGGGGATGCGCCGCTCGAATGGCACCAGATCAACGCGGCTTCAATGCAGCGTCTCGCCAAGCAGATCAGGGCATCTAGTTCGGTTGCTCTCGGGCTTGCGGCCACGCTCTACAATAACGGTGATGCCGATGCGGCCGAGGCCGTGTTGGTGAACGTAGTTCGGCAAGACGACAAGCTGCAGTCCGGCATTGACCTCGTGTTGGCCCGTGGGCGCGGCGAGTCAGGACGCGGTCACAGCTACGTGATGCGCAAGGGTGCGTTCGTGTCGCTGCGGCAGATCGAACTAGAGCAGATCAGTAAGAAGCTGGTCAGCAAGCTTGGCACGGCGATGCGCAAGAAGGACCAGAGCGCCGGCAATAAGTTCATTACGGCGACCGTGGCCGAAGGCGAACTGCAGGCCGAAGCGCTTGGCTACGCGATGCTTGCTCAGTTCCAAAAGATCGAGAAGCGTGTCGACGCGAGCGCGGTGCGTAAGAACGTCGACAAGATGGTCGCCGAGCGCGAGCGATTGGATGTGGCTCGCAAGTATGCGAAGGACCTGATCTTCGATTCGGCGACCTACTTCTATCCGTACAAGCCGCCAGCAGTGTCCAGTGCCAAGCACGCCGAATACAACCGTGTGCAGGCGGACGTCAATGCTCGTGTCTCGGCGCTTCGTGCCGTCTGGAATCAGTCGACGATCAAGCTCAACGTGCCGAAGGCGCTAGCCGCCGACTTGCAGGATTTGAATTGGTTGGCGACGCAGATGTCGCGCTACGGCGCGTTGCCAGATGGCGAGTCGATTGCCTCGATGCTCGCGCCAATGGCTTGGGCGCAGGCGTTGGAGCATGGTGAAGTCATCACTGTTCAAAACTTCTGCCTGACACCAGAAGAGCGTTGGCAACGCGCGGCTTGGCGCCGCATCGAGGCCTTCAACGCTGCTACTCAAAAAGAGCTGTCACCGGCGGCTCGGCAGTTGCTGAAGATCACCAACGACTATCGCGGGATGTTTGGCCATCGACCGTTGGCGGGCGTCAAGAGCGCCTGCGCTGGCTCGCAAGGTCACGCTGACGAGATGTCGCGGTTGGGCTACTTCTCCCACATGTCGCCGGTTCCTGGTCGTCGCACTCCCGGTGAGCGCATGCGACTCGCTGGCTACACGTTTGGTGTCAGTGAGAACATTGCGATTACCGGCGGCGCGCTTGCGGCGCATAACGCCTGGTGCACCTCGTCTGGTCACCATCGCAATTTGTTGATGGCGAGCCACCGTGAAATTGGCATCGGGGCCAATGGTCGATACTGGGTTCAGAACTTCGGTTCTGGCGAAGTGCACAAGACGCACGCGGTCTGGCCGACCCTCAAGGTCAAGTGATGTCAGTTGCCCGTGAGTAGCGAACTTGAGATTGTCGCTGCCGACGGGACCCGATCGGTGCTAGCCATTAGTCGAGGCACGCATGTCCTGACTGGTCTCGGTGTCCAGGTGCTGCCGGTCGACGGCGGCGTGCGGATCGAACCGACGAATGCTGGGGCGTTGCTTCACATCGATGGCGAAGAGCTGTTTTGCAAGCAGCTCTGCGCCGGCGAGTTTGTGGTCATTGATGCGGTTCGGCTGCGGTTGCTTGGATCCACGAGCCCATCGCCTGGGCTTGAGTCCGAGCGAATCGCGACATCGCGGCCGGAGTTTGCTCGAGTGACGCCTCGCCAGTCGCAGTCAAACGTGCAGCAGCCGGTCGCACGGCAAAGCCGGGGGGGGGCTCGTTCATCGCAAGGTGCACCGCCGTCTGCGCACCGGTCGTCTGAAGGACCGGCAAGAAGTCGCCCACGTGCTCGGCGACGCACCAGTTGGCTGCCGGCGTTGGCCATCACTGCGGCGGTGCTGTTGGTCGTCGTGTTCCTCGTGCAGCGATTGCGTGATTCGACGTGGGTGCATTCACCCAAGCACTATGTCGAGTTGGCGCAGGCGCAGTTCGATCACAACAAGCTCGAACGGGCGCTTGAGACGTTGGCGTTCGCGTTGCGTGATGGCAGCGGCGATGAGCATGCCCAAGCGGTCGCTCTCGACGAGAAGATCCGTCGCCGCATGCTTGAGAATGCAGCGGCGCAACAGGTCCTCAGCGCGAAGCATGAACATGACTTGCTGCAGTCGTTTGTAGAGACCTATCTGCAAAGCGCCGAGCGGCCCGCCGCGCGTGAATGTGTGCGGCTCTGCGATGTCTGGTTGGCGAACAATCGAGAAGCGTGCAGCGTGCACTCGCTAGGCAAGCAATTGCTTCAGGCGATTGAGGCGATGCGTGAGCGCTTTGTGATTCCCGCGGCGTTGGGTTCGACCGAGTCTGCTGCTGACGTGCTGTTCGCGGCTCGTTCCATGATGCGGTTCCAGTGGCGCGACTACATTGGCGCGCTGGCGCGGATTGATGCGTTCTTGGCTCGCAATGCCGACCATGCTGAAGTGATTGCGGCTCGCGCGGGCATGCTCGAAGAGGGCGAGCAGTGGTTGCAGAAGCGCTTGCGGCGTTTGGATCTCACGCTTCAGCGCGGCGACACTGGCAACGCCGAAATGGAACTCGATAAACTCGACCGCTGGGTCGCGATTCCAGAGTGGCAGCCCCGCATCGCTGAGCGACGGGCACGCTGGCAAGCGGCGCGCTGAAGCCTAGGAGTCTGAGTCACAGAATGACGAACCACCATGCGCGCGCCTTTCACACCGGCTCGGTCCACCAAAGCCTCGCCGAATCCACCGATTGGACTGCGTTTTGGCGAACCAACCCGGTGCGAAAGTCACGCACCTGGTCGATTCGCCTCCCGTGACGCTGACTCCTAGCGCTGCTGGCAACGTCGGATGAGGTCGCGCGCCGCCGCGGTCGCGACTTGCCGGCCGTCAGCCACTCGTTGTTGCGCAGCTGCAAACTCCGCCTTCGCGTTCGGCGACGCAGTCAGCTCGTCGAGCAAGGTTTCGCGAACGGTACGATTGAGCCATTCCACAGCTTGCTTGCGGCGGCGTTCTTGGAACTCGCCGGTCTGCTTGCTTTGCGTGATGCGTTGCTCGATGCATTGCCACAGCCCGGCAATGCCAACCTTGCTTATTGACGACCCCACCAAGACCTGCGGCGGATCTTGTTCGCCGGAGTGCAGCACGCGCATGGCCAGCATGCATTGCTGCGCGGTGCGGTTGGCTGCCGGCAGGAGGTCGCCGTCCGCCTTGTGCACCAAGACACCATCACACAGTTCCATCACGCCTCGCTTGATGCCTTGCAGTTCATCGCCGGCGGCGGGGGAGAGCATTAGCAGGAAGAAGTCGACCATGCCGTGCACCGCGACTTCGGATTGACCCGTGCCGATGGTTTCGATCAGCACGATGTCGTGGCCGGCGGCTTCACACAGGATCATCGCCTCTTGGGTGCGGCTTGCGACTCCGCCCAGCGTGCCGCCGCCCGGTGATGGCCGGATGAATGCGTTGGCGTGCCGGCTGAGCTCATCCATGCGCGTTTTGTCGCCAAGGATGCTGCCGCCTGTCACGGTCGAACTTGGGTCGACGGCGAGCACCGCCAGCTTCGACCCGGCGTTGCATAGCTGCATGCCGAGCGTCTCAATCAGGGTGCTCTTGCCGACGCCGGGTGCACCCGTGATGCCAATCCGGATCGCACGGCCGCTGTTGGGTAGCAACTTGCTCAGCAGTTCCTCCGCGGCCTGGGTGTGCTCGGCACTCCTACTTTCGACCAGGGTGATGGCGCGCGCCAAGGCGCTGCGGTCGCCATTGAGGATGGGTTCAGCCAGATCGTTGCAAAGTGCCACACTGCCAACATATTGCGCGTTGGTCCAAGTCGCTAGGAGTTGCGCCCGATCGCCGTGGGCCTCCGCGATTTCCGTGGAAATCACTATCGGGTACTAGTCCTCAATCTGTCGATGATGTCGCTGAAGTAATGGCATTGACCGGAAAACCTCAGGACGAATCAGCCAGGCTCGAGACTCTGTCCAGCTGTAGTGTGCTCGATACTGAGCAAGAGCAGGTCTACGACGACATCACGCGCCTGCTGTCAGTGGCGTGCAGTGTGCCGATGGCGATCATCGGTCTCGTCGATAGCGACCGCCTTTGGATCAAATCGAGCGTTGGCTTCGAAGCGGCCGAACTACCGCGAGGCGATAGCTTCTGCTCGCACACGATCATGCAACGTGATCCGTTGGTCGTGCCGGACACGCTGGCTGATCAGCGCTTTGCCGAGAACGCGTTGGTCTCTGGCGAACCGAAGGTGCGCTTCTACGCAGGCACACCCATTGTAATGCCTGATGGGCAAGTCATTGGCACGGTCGCGGTGATGGATGTGTGTTCGCGCGAGATCACCAGCGAGCAAATTGAAACCTTGCTCGCGATGGGGCGGCAAGTAGCGAACTTGCTGGAACTGCGTCGTCGCCTGCATCAGCAGGACGTCGATTGCAAACGTCTCGAACAGACGATCGAACGCCTCAACCTCGTAGTCGAAGCGGCCAATGCTGGCGTCTGGGACCTAGATCTCGGGTTGCGTTCGGTATTCTTGTCGCCGCGTGTGTTCGACATGATTGGTTTGCCCAATACCAGTGGGCAAGTCTCGCTCGCTGGTATCTGGCCGATCGTACACCCTGACGATCGTCGCAAATTGATTCGCGCTGCCGTGGGCCAACTGCGGCGCGGCAGTCCCTTCGAACACGAGTTCCGTTGCCGTCACGCGGTGCTTGGCTGGCGCTGGTTCAGTGCCCGGGCGCTTAGCGCAAAGGCGGCCCAAGGAGAGTCACGGCGTCTGGTTGGATCGCTGAAGGATATCCACCAAGATCGGGCGGCGAAGGAAAACCTGCAGCAGGTGTCTCGATTGCTTGCCGAGTCTCAAGCTCTTGGGCAAGTCGGTGGTTGGGAACTCGATCTCTCGACCGACACGATGTTTTGGACTGCCGAGACCTATCGCATCCACGAGGCCTCTCCGCGCACCTTCGTGCCGACGATGGAAGGCGCCATCAAGTTCTTTGTGCCCGAAGCCCAGAAAGAAGTGCGTGCGGCGCTAGAAGATGCCATGGCGCGTGGGCGAGCATTCTCGTTGGACCTGGAGTTGGTGACCGCTCGAGGGCGAACCATCTGGGTGCGTGCGACGGGCGGCGCGGTGTTTGTCGCTGGCCGCGCGGTTCGCGTGCTCGGCGCCTTTCAAAACATCACGGCGCAGCGACGCTTTGATGAAGAGTTGGTGCGTGCCAAAGAAGCTGCCGAGTCGGCGAGTGAATCCAAGAGTGCCTTCTTGGCGGCTATGAGTCACGAGATCCGGACGCCGATGCACACCGTGCTGGGCTACACGGACATGCTGCGCGACGGCGAACTAAGCAGCGAGCAGCGTGAGTGTGTCGACATCATTTCGGCCTCCGGCAATTCGCTGCTGCGCCTGATTGATGACATCCTCGACTTCTCCAAGGTCGAGGCCGGCAAGATGTTGTTGGAACGACTGTCGTTTGATGTGCACGACGTCGTGCTCAAGGTCGCGCGCATGATGCAGCCGCAAACTCATGCGAAGGGCTTGTCGGTACACGTGGAAACCTGCGGTGATGGTTCGTATCAAGCGTTTGCGGACCCTCAGCGTGTGCATCAGGTGATCATGAATCTCGCTGGCAACGCCGTCAAGTTCACCGCCGAAGGCCGCGTGGTGCTTGCCGTTGCCGTTGTCGATGGGCGAGTACGCGTTGAGGTGAGGGACACCGGCATCGGCATTGCTCCCGAGGCCTTAAGCAAGTTGTTCGAAGACTTCGTGCAAGTCGACTCCTCAACGCAGCGCGAATACGGCGGCACGGGCCTCGGCTTGGCGATTAGCAAAAAGCTCGTCGAGGCGATGGGTGGCAAGATCGGCGTTTCGAGTGAGGCGGGCGTTGGCTCGACCTTCTGGTTTGAGTTGCCGGTGGCCGCGGAAGTCGCAAGCGACGAGCAGGCTGCAAGCGACGAGCCACGGAAGTCTTCCGCCGGCGAGCTCGCTGTGACGACTGGCCGCAAGGTTTTGGTCGCCGAGGACAACCGACTCAACCTGCGTCTGGCCGTGCGCGTTCTTGAGACGTTCGGCTTGCAAGTTGACACCGCCGTCGACGGCGAAAGCGCCGCCAAGATGGTGAGTGAAAACTCCTATGACCTGGTCTTGATGGACTGCCTGATGCCCGGCATGGATGGCTTTGAAGCGACTCGGCGCATTCGTCAAGACGAAGCGGCGTCCGGCGCACACCTGCCAATCATTGCGTTGACTGCCAACGCACTGCCGGAAGATCGCGAAGCCTGTCTGGCCGCCGGCATGGATGACTTTGTCAGCAAGCCGTTCACGCGTCAGACGCTGCTGCAAGCAATGGTGCGTTGGCTGGCTGCCGACGCGACCTAGTCAGCGACTACTTGGCGGCGTTCGCCTCAAGCAGGGTTAGCAAGTCGATTGCAGCCTTCGTAATGACGGTGCCCGGACCGAACACGGCAGCAACCCCCTGCTCCTTGAGCGTCACCATGTCCTGCTGCGGGATCACGCCGCCGGCAACGACGAGGATGTCAGGCCGCTGCATCTTCTTCAGCAGTGCCATCAGTTCTGGCACCAACGTCTTGTGCGCGCCAGCGAGCGTGCTGATGCCGCAGATGTGCACGTCGTTTTCGACTGCCTGCCGCGCGACTTCTTCGGGCGTTTGGAACAGTGGACCGATGTCGACATCGAACCCCATGTCGGCGAACGCACTCGCAATGACGCGCGCCCCGCGGTCGTGGCCATCTTGGCCCATCTTGGCGACCAACATGCGCGGGCGTCGTCCGGTGCTTTGCAGGAACGCCTCGCTGCGTTCTTGAGCTTTGGTCAGGTCTGCCATCGATTTACCAGCGGCAGCATACACGCCGGCAACGGTCTTTGGATTGGCGGTGTGGCGACCGAAGACGGCTTCCATCGCATCGGAGACTTCGCCGACCGTTGCGCCCTTTTCGACGGCGTCGACTGCGAGTCCCAGCAAGTTGCCGTCGCCCTTGGCGCCAGCCGTGATCGCTTCGAGCGCTGTTTGCACCGCGGCATCATCGCGTTCTGCACGCAGCTTCTCTAATCGTGCTACCTGCGCCTTGAGCACTTCCGTGTTGTCGATAGACAGGATGTCGAGCGGCTCTTCGTGGTCGGGCTGGTACTTGTTGACGCCGACAATCGTCTCTTGACCGGCATCAATCGCGGCCTGGCGGCGGGCTGCGGACTCTTCGATGCGCAGCTTCGGCAAGCCGGCTTCGATGGCCTTGGTCATGCCGCCCATGCGTTCCACTTCTTGAATCAGAGTCCACGCCTTCTGTGCCAGTTCGTCGGTCAGGGCCTCGACGTAATAGGATCCAGCCAGCGGGTCAGCCGTGTGCGTGACGTTGCTTTCCTCTTGCAGGATCAGTTGCGTATTGCGAGCGATGCGCGCCGAGAAGTCCGTCGGCAGTGCGATCGCTTCGTCGAGTGCATTGGTGTGCAGCGACTGAGTGCCGCCAAGCACGCCGGCGAGCGCTTCGAGGCACGTGCGCACAATGTTGTTGTATGGGTCTTGTGCGGTGAGCGACCAGCCAGACGTCTGGCAGTGCGTACGCAGCGCCAGCGACTTCGGGTTCTTGGCGTCGAACGCCTTGACGATCTTTGCCCACAGGATGCGGGCGGCGCGCAGCTTGGCAATCTCGGTGAAGAAGTTCATGCCGAGTGCGAAGAAGAACGACATGCGGCCGGCGACGCGGTCGACGTCGAGTCCCGCAGCAACACCGGTGCGCAGATACTCAAGGCCATCGGCGAGCGTGTAGGCGAGTTCGATATCCGCCGAGGCACCCGCTTCATGGATGTGGTAGCCACTCACCGAGATCGTGTTGAACTTCGGCATGTGCTCACCGCACCAGCCGAAGATGTCGCGCACGATGCGCATGCTCGGCGCCGGTGGGTAGATGTAGGTGTTCCGAACCATGAACTCCTTGAGGATGTCGTTCTGGATGGTTCCGGTTAGCTGCTGCGTGCTGACGCCCTGCTCTTTGGCTGCGGCAATGTAGAGCGCCAAGATCGGAATGACCGCGCCGTTCATCGTCATCGACACCGACACCTTGTCGAGCGGGATGCCGTCGAACAAGATGCGCATGTCGGCGATCGAGTCGATGGCGACGCCCGCCATGCCCACGTCACCAGTGACGCGCGGGTGATCGCTGTCGTAGCCGCGGTGCGTGGCCAGGTCGAACGCGACGCTCAGTCCTTGCTGGCCGTTTTGCAGGGCCTGGCGATAGAACGCGTTGGTCTTCTCGGCGGTGGAGAAGCCAGCGTACTGCCGGATCGTCCAAGGCCGCTTCGCATACATGCTCGCATACGGGCCGCCCAAGAATGGAGCCGTGCCAGGCACGCCACCGGCGTGCGCCCTAGGTTCGTCACCGTAGATGACTTGGTGGTTGATGCCCTCGGGACTCGTCCATGACGGCATGGAGTCGTTGATCTTGGTGCGGGCATCGGCGGAGGGCTTCGCGAACTCGTCGAAACCGTAGGACAGCGTGGTGAAGTCTGGATTCATCGGGCGCTCTCAATCTAACCGGAGTCGGCGGCACACAGAAACGATCGTGCCTGCAAGAACGGTTTAGAGGTCGGCTACAGGCGGTGCAGCAGTAGCGAATTGGTCTTGAACCACGCTTTCCCGTCGAGCGCCCGCAGTTCGAGTCGCAGCTCGACGTTGCTGCGGAACTTGGTGACCTCGAACTCGCAGGACACCTCGGTCCACTTGCAGTCACCGAGCAGCGCGGTGCCCTTGGTCTTGCCTGCCAGCAAGCGAACGCCGCCCTTGTTGCCGGGCAGTCCTTCGACGTCCTGGCAGCGCGCCATCGCCGTTACGCGATACTTGCCTGTCGCGAGCAAGGCACTGACTCGGTAGGCACCGCGCCGTTCCTTCTGGCCGCGCGAGGTGCAGGCAATGTAGAGGCTCGCGGTGCCGGCGAAGCTGCGCTTCTTCAACTCGATGTCGCTGGTTTCGCCGGCCGTGTTCCAATCGTCGAGCTTGATCGGTCGCCCCTTCTTGAAGGCAAGTGGTTCGGGCTCCGGCTCGCGCACCTGCTTTTGTAGGTGGCGGTAGCGACTGCTGACCTTGCTCATCAACTGGCGAACGGCGTCGTCGTGCTTGCGAGCGAGGTCGGCATCGACGCGTTTGAGAACCTTCTGCACCTTACCGGCGCGTGTCTTAATCTTCTTGTTGAGCGTCCTGCTCTTGAACAGCGGTAGCAGTGCCTTGAGTCGCGCGCGGTAACGCTTGCGCCACTGCGGGTGTTGCTGCACGGCATTGGCCACGATCGCCGACGGGTGCTTCAGAATCGAGGCGTCGGCGCGGTCAAACAGCTGGTCCATGCCGTGCGGAAAGAACTGTGACGTGCCGAGGTCTTGCGAGCACCACAAACGGAAGTTGTTGCGGCTCTCGCTGTAGCCGTCCCAGTGCGCCAGCATCGCTTCAATCGCCATGAAGTCAATGAAGGCATCGATGTCGATGGCACTAGCAAGTTTGGCCGTAGACTTTGGGCTTAGGTCCGCGCACGCCTCGAGCAATCGTTGCAAGTCGCTGTGGTCGTCCGGTCCGTCGCCGCTGTCTTTTTCGAGACTGCGATCGATGTCCTGACAGAAGCCGCCGTCGTAGAGACTGCCGTTGGTCTTGCCGACCGTGCGCAGCAAGAACCGCTTGTCGAACGATTCCCGCAGCACGTAGAGTCCGAGAAGTTCGCCATCGAGGGTGACGATCGCGTGCCCCACGCGCGGCGCTGGATAGCCGGCTGCCGTGAACACTTCGCCGCCGAGCCATTCGCTCAGGCACGACCCATCTTGGGCGCCGTTGTTGAGGTGGAAGCGCTTGAGACCATGCAGTCGCTCGGTGCCGCCAAACTTGCCGAGGTTGATCGTGAAGCCTGGCCGCTCGTCGACCTTGCGAAAGCTGCCGGCGGCGCCTTTGAGTTTGACGCCGACCTTTGGCCAACCTGATTTGTCACCATCGAGAATGATCGTCGCCGGCACATACTCGCGCGGCCGGTCGCGCAGCATCTGGCGATTTTCAGGAGTCAGCGTGATCGCGACGCGCAGTACCGGCGCGCCCTCGAAGAACTTCTTCGCGGGGTCCGCGAGCTTTTGCGGTGGCTTCTGTTGGCATGGCAGCGCCGCTGCCGCGAGCAAGCCAACGAGCGCAAGCGTCGCGGCGCGGACAGAACAGATCTTGGGGGCGAGTCGCATGACCAGAGGGGCGCGGTCATGGTAGCCGCTGCGGCTGATTCGCAGCAGGCTTCCATTCGGCTCGGTGGCAGGTCCCACTACGATCACGAACCTGGCGCCGTTCGGGCTGCCAAGAACGCTCGCTCGGAGTCCGGTGCTGCCGCCGACAGGATGTTGCTGACTGCGGATCGTAGTTCGCGACTGCCGCCGGGTGCCAGTTCCGCGAGTGCGTGGGCCGCGCCGAGGCCTCGCCACCATGCTTCTTCATCTCGTGGCGGAGCGCGATCTGTGACCAAGGCCTCGGCGCACGCCGCCGCATCGAGGCTGCCGAGTGCTCGGCACGGCATCGGCCGCGACTTGTGCACCGAGCATGCATCGTTGACTAACAATGGGCACGGCACGCCGACCAACTGCTCCCACGCGTGCTCTTGTACCGACGCATTGGCGTTGTCGATGCGTTCGACGAGTTCTGGTCGCGATCGAACGGCCTCGACCAACCGCATCGCTTCGGGGTAGGTGATGCCGACGGGGTAGTGACAACAGTGGCTGCAGCCGAGGCGGCAGGCGAGCTGTGCGTGACGTTCGGTTTGCACGAGCAGTGGCTCGATCGCGTCGTGAACCCGTACAGCATGATCCGCTGGCGACGGACTTGTGTTGCGACGCAGGGCGTCACCGGCTGCTTCGAGGCCGCGGTAGAACTCAGCTTGGTTGGTGGACATTGGGGCGCTTGCGCATCGAATCCTAAGCCACTGTCTCTGAGGGCTGGCACCTGGATTGGCACAGTTGGGACCAAGAACGCACGGGTGCACCGTGAAGTCCCGCGACCATTCGCGGTAGTCTGCGCGCATGGATTACTTCGAAGCCTCCCTCGAACGCCACCGTGAGACGAAGGGCAAGATCGAGGTGCGATCCCGCATGCGACTTGATTCCGTCGATGATCTGAGCATCGCCTACACGCCTGGGGTCGCGCGGCCATGCGAAGAGATTGCCAAGAACCCTGGCTCGGCGTGGGACCTGACCTGGAAAGGCCGAACCGTTGCCGTGGTATCCGACGGATCTGCGGTGCTTGGCCTCGGCAACCTCGGTGGCTTGGCGTCGCTGCCGGTGATGGAGGGCAAGGCGGCGTTGTTCCGCGAGTTCGGTGGTGTCGACGCGGTGCCGATCGTGCTTGCGACGCAAGACGAAGACGAAATCATTCAAACGGTGCGCGCGATTGCGCCGACGTTTGGCGGCATCAACCTCGAAGATATCTCGGCGCCGCGCTGCTTCCGTATTGAAGAAGAGCTGCAGGACCTAGGCATTCCGGTGCTGCACGATGACCAGCACGGCACGGCGATCGTGCTGCTCGCGGCGTTGATGAACGCGACGCGCATCACTGGCGTGTCGTTGCCGAACTTGTCGGTTGTCATCAATGGCGCTGGCGCTGCCGGTCGCGCGATCGCCCGGCTGTTGTGTTGCCAAGAGAACGACGACCGTTGCATCCCGGTTGGCAAGGTTCGCATCTGTGACTCTAAAGGCATCATTGCCCCATCGCGTGCGGGCGTGGATGGCTACAAGCGAGACCTGGCAGCGTGGACCAATCCCGAGGACGAGCAAGGGGACCTGCGTGATGCCCTGCGCGGCGCTCACGCGTTCATTGGTGTCAGCAAGGGTGGCCTGCTCAAGGCTGCCGACATCCGCACCATGGCCAAGGATCCGATCGTGCTTGCGATGGCGAATCCGATTCCAGAGATCATGCCTGATGAAGCGGAAGCTGGCGGTGCTCGCATCATCGGCACCGGCCGCAGTGACTTCCCCAATCAGGTCAACAACGTGCTCGCGTTCCCTGGTTTGTTCCGTGGCGCCCTGGAGGCACGCGCTTCGAAGTTCACGGTCGGCATGAAGTTCGCGGCGATCGAGGCCATTGCCGCGGCGGTTGGCGAACCATCACCGAAGCGGATCTTGCCGCCGGTATTTGATCGTTCGGTTGCCGTCGCCGTTGCCGAGCGCGTCGCTGAGGCCGCCCGCGACGCTGGTGTTTGCATGGATGTGTGACCGCATTGCCGGCAACTGTGTTTTGCCGGCAACTCTGCTTTACCAGTCACTCTGCCGATCTTTCTACCGGCCGATTATGCGGTAGATGTCGATGTCCCAGACGACCTTGAGCCCGAGCAGTAGTCCGATCACGGTGCCACCAACGATGGTGAAGATGATGGCGTCGGCAGAAAGGCGGGCCATGAATGCCTTCTGCGATTTAGTCGAGCTGCCGCCGCGAGCTGGTCTGCCGAGGCGCGTCGGCGCGACACTCGGGTAGTCGAGTTCGTCGTCATCCAGTGTGATTGGTTCGCTGTTGCTCGGCAAGATCATGCGGTCGAGCCGTTCGATCACCTGAGCTGCCGATTGCGGGCGATCGTTGGGATCCTTGGCCATCATCGATTCGACGATCAGCTGACCAAGATGGTAGGGCACCTGTACATCGCGATCGAGCAATGGCGCTGGCTTCTGCTTGAGGTGGCCGCGCGCCATCTCCTGTCGGTCGCCGGCGAACGGCGGGCTACCGGTCAGTGCTGCATACGCCGTGCAGCCCAACGAGTAGATGTCGGCGCGACCATCGATGTTTTCGCGGCGCAGCTGCTCGGGCGAGATGAATGCGATCGTGCCGGCGTGTTCGCCGCTGGCCGCTAGGCCGAGGTCGGTCAACTTCGCTTGGCCGTTGGCCGCCAGCAGGATGTTGCCGGGCTTGACGTCGCGGTGCACGAGCTGCGCCGCGTGCGCCACCTTGAGGGCGAGCGCGATGTCGCGCACCAGGCGAATGACGTCTTGCCAAGGGATTGGGCCGTCGCGGCGGATCTTGCGGGCGAGGCTGCCACCTTCGATGAGTTCCATCGAGAGGAAGTGCTCGCCATCGCTTTCGCCGACGTCGTAGATCTGCACGAGGCGCGGATCACGTAAGCCGGCGGCTAGCCGTGCTTCGCGCAGAAACGCTTCAATCTGGGCTTTGTGGTCCTGGCTGTCGTTTCCGTGCTTAAGCACCTTGAGGGCGACTTCGCGGTGCAACTGCACTTGCTCGGCGCGATACACCGTGCCGTAGCCGCCCTCGCCGAGAGTGTCGATGATGCGGTAGCCGGCGATGGCGCGAGTTGGTTTCGTGCTATCCGAAGACTTCTTGCCAGTGCCCGCTGAGTTGCTGGTCGGCGCACTACCGGTCGACTCACTGGCAGTGGACTGACTGCTGCTCGACTGACTGCTGATAGACTGACTGGCAGCCGGCGCGATGTTGATAGCTGTTGCCTCAATCGGGTCGGCAGGTGCGGGCTTGCGGGTTGCTGGCGCTGCCGGCGATCCTGTCTGAGCACTGACAACCTTCGCTTGCTGCTGCGAGCCCGCTGGTTCGAACGTCGCGAAGGCAGTGCCGAGATGACACGTGTCGCCTGGGTACAGTTCGCAGTGTTCGACCCGCTCGGCGTTGTGCGTGACGCCGTGCGTCGAACGCAAATCGTTGATGACGATCTTGCCATTGGTGAACACCGCGACGCAATGTTCGCGCGACACGCTCTTGTCCTGCAGTTGGATGCCGCAGGTTGAGGCTCGGCCAATCGTCACGAGCTCGTCCGCGACCAGGACGAAGCGGCGGTTCTGGCCGTTGATCTTCACCTTGAGCACTGCTTCGGTGCTCCCCGGGTTGTTGCTGTCTCCGTTCATTTCAGTCGATTCCGTCGGTCGCTAGCTGAGGGCGGCTACGAGCGACGGAGGACGGTAGCGTTCGGGCGGCAACTTGCCCAGCCGCTACAGGCGGAACGGGATCGACTAGAAGTCGAAGGTCGTATCGATGCCGTTGGTAACGGTGAAGCCGAGTGCTGCGCCGGCATCGAGCACCAAACCTTGGTAGCCGATGTTGAAGCCAACGAAGGCCGGGTTGTTGGGTAGCGGCAATACGATTGAGGCCGCACCGGCCGGGCTGCTGATGGTCGCGCTCAGGGCGACTAGGCTGCTGGGCTGCAGGTAGGCGTTGCAACCTGCGCCGATTGGCAGCGGGGTTGTCGACATGCCGAGGCTGCCGAACAGGCCAATGACGGAATTCGGCGGCGTGTCTTCAAAGCCAACGGCGAAGTTCTGGTTGCCGAGGAAGGGCCACGACCACAGATCGAGCCTCGGCGTGGTGCCGCCTGTGCCTGTGCAGCCCATGCCGACCAACGTGTAGTCGGCGTTGCTGGCTTCGTCGGCGCCGATGTCGTTCACCGCTCCTCGGGGCTGTCCATCGAAGTCGGTCGCGACGCCGGTGGCCAGCGTCGAGGCGCTGATGCATGGCGAGGTGAGATTCAGGTGGAAGTCGCTGTTGGCAAGGTCGCGCAGTTGCGGGTCGAGCGCGAGCGACTGTCCGTCGCGGCCGAGCAGTTGCCAGTCGACCAACGTGTTGGCGGTCAGAGTTGCGTTCTGACCGTGCATGGCGAAGATGCCGCCGCTGACGTCGAAGAAGCAGTTGGAGTCGCTGAGTG
>JBNMNW010000049.1:0-25105 GCA_051278165.1 Planctomycetota bacterium
TCGGGTAGGTTCAGGACTTGAGGAACAAAATCGTGGTCACCTTACCGCCGGCCATTCGCTACGCCCGGCTGATTTGATCTTCACGGGCAGCGGCAGCCAACACATGCGGCTGGGCAAACGGCGCAATGCGCTGGCGCTGCTCGGCGAGCAAACTGCGATATCCCTGCAGCGAGCCGACACACGCGGTGGCACCGCACTGACAAGCAAATGGCTCGGCCATCTCATACTCAGTCGCTGCGTAGTGGAAGTGAATCTCGTCGCCCGGTGCGATCCGTTGCAACGCGATCAAGGTGCGACCGCGGAAGGCCGTGTTCGGCTCGCACGAGTGATTCATGTATCGCCACGTGTGCTCGCCGATCAACTCCTCGAGCCCGGCACCACTCGGCGGGTCCACGTGTTCGCCTTCGCCTACTTGCACCGAAAAGCGCGTTGGCGTGGAAACGAGCGCGCCGGTCAGGTGCACGATCTCGTCGCCGGCCTCGAAAGCGCGCGCGGCAATGGCACACAGCTGGCCGTTGGCATTGCCAATCGCAAGGGCCGCTCGCGTCGGCTGTTTCGGAGTGTAGGTGGTTTGCATCGTGTCAGTCATGGTTGGTTCTCGTAGGTCAACCGCGGCTTGGGGAAGGCCGCGTCTATTCGCCTTCCATGGTTCGCTAAACGGGTCATGGGGACACGACAGAGGCAAACGAACGAACTTCTGATCTAGGCGCGCGGCAAACGCAAACGCGGTTACTTGCCCACTCGATTTCCTAAATGGCAGCACGCGCTATGGTGCCGAACATGGCCCGCCGCCAGACACTGGCTAGCACTACGTGGTGCAACTCGCGCCGCGCCGCTAGTCTCCTCAGCCAAGCATGAACCGCATCGTCTACGACTCCGACTTTGGGCGCACCACGTGCCCGGCCTGTCAACGCCCGGTGTCGCGCTGCAAGTGCCCACAACAAACGGAACCGGACGCGGGCGACGGCATCGTGCGCATTCGACGAGAGGTACGGCGCGGTAAACCTACGACGGTGATCTTCGGGCTACCGCTTGCCGAACCAGAACTGCGCGCGTTGGCCAAGACGCTCAAGAAGAAGTGCGGCGGCGGTGGTTCGGCCAAGCTCGGACAGATCGAGATCCAAGGCGACCAACGCGACTTGCTGGTGCGCGAACTCGAACAGCGCGGCTACACGGTCAAGCTGGCGGGCGGCTAGTCTTCGCGCGGCCAGATTGATCGGCGAGACATATCGCGAGGCTGATGCCGCGGCCGCAATCAGCACTACCCGACGAATGCAACGAAGGGCCACCACCGTCGAGCAGACCAGTTAGCTAATGGGGCGGCGGCAGCGTTCGTCATTCCGAGTGATCCAGCGTTTCGGGCGAAGCAGCATGGCACGCATCACGGGGGCGGGCCCCAAAGCAACGAACCGCCAAAGCTGTGGGCCCTAGCCGGCGTAGTGAGGCGGCTTCGTGTTATGCGGCTCGATATCATCGCCCGACTTGCTGCGAGACACGGTCTCCGACAGCGTCCTAACATGATCCATCAACGCCTTGATCAAGCGGCCCTGCTCATGCATCTCGCCGCTCAACGCCTCCACCGTGCGTTCCAACACCGCAATCTTCGACTCCAACTCAATGCGACCATCACTCATGAACATGTGTGTACGGTGCCAGGACAAGAAACAACATACTCGGGCGCGCGCGGTGGCAGCAAAATGACGCTGCGCCCGGGGGTATTGAAACCCTTAGCGAGAATCGTGACACCGCTAGCGGGCGAGAATGTTGTTTTTTGTCCTGGCACCGTACTGCCACTCGCGCAGCAGTAGGTTCTTGACCACGCCGCGTAAGAAGGTACCGAGTGCCGCCGGGCCGCGATCTTGCAGTTCCTTCTTCAGTGCCACGGCGAACACTTCCGGCACTAAGTCGTCGAGCCGATCCGCTCGCGCCCCCAGCACAAAGAGGTATCGCCGCAGCATCTCGACGTGCCCGTGCAAGTCAGGCACGGCAGCCACCGGGGGCGAACAACAGTCGTCGACCAGGTCCATGGCCGAGACATCTGCAGCGGGGCGGCAAAGGGTTCATGAAAATGCGCGACTTACGCCAGCTGAGTTGGCGCCAGAGCGAACTAGCAGGCGGTGGGCAGGTGCGATTCAGGCTTTGCATCGGCACGCAACTTCTTGGCTGACACCGCGGGACGGCGCGTTTGTTGTTTCTTGTCCTGGCACCGTACCGACATGCAAGTTCTCGACTGACACCGTGGGACGACGAGTTTGTTGTTTCTTGTCCTGGCACCGTACTGACATCTCCTGGAAAGCAACTGACTTTCCCCTCGCGCAACGACACCGGAACCGCTGTAGTCGCCGCGCAAATGCCACGCCGCGAAGACCTGAAGACGATCCTCATCCTGGGTTCTGGGCCAATTGTTATCGGTCAAGCCTGTGAGTTCGACTATTCGGGCGTGCAGGCCTGTAAGTCGTTGCGGGAGGACGGTTACCGGATCGTGCTGATCAACAGCAATCCGGCGACGATCATGACCGATCCGGACATGGCGGATCGCACCTACATCGAGCCGATCACGCCGGAAGTGGTCGCCAAGATCATCGAGAAGGAACGGCCGGATGCGATCCTGCCGACACTCGGTGGCCAGACGGCGCTGAACTGTGCGATGCAACTGCACGACCAGGGAATCCTCGACAAGTTTGATGTCGAGATGATCGGCGCGTCACCTAGCGCCATCATCAAGGCCGAAGGTCGACAAGAGTTCCGCGAGGCGATGGGCAACATCGGCCTCAACTGCTGCCGCTCGAAACTCGCCCACTCGATGGCCGAAGCGCGCACGGCACTGGATGCCATCGGCCTGCCATGCGTCATCCGCCCCGGCTTCACGATGGGTGGTAGCGGTGGCGGCATCGCCTACAACCTCGAAGAGTTCGACGACATCTGCACGCGCGGCCTGCAAATGTCCCTCAACAGCGAACTGCTGATCGAAGAGTCGATCGTTGGCTGGAAGGAATACGAGCTCGAAGTCGTTCGCGACAAGAACGACAACTGCATCATCGTCTGCTCAATCGAGAACTTCGATGCGATGGGCGTGCACACCGGCGACTCGATCACCGTGGCGCCGGCGCAAACGCTGAGCGACCGCGAGTATCAGATGCTGCGCGATGCCTCACTCGCCACGCTGCGCGAGATCGGCGTCGACACCGGCGGCAGCAATGTGCAGTTCGCGATCAACCCGCGCGACGGGCGCATGATCGTCGTCGAGATGAACCCGCGTGTTAGCCGCAGCTCGGCCCTGGCGAGCAAGGCAACCGGGTTCCCGATTGCGAAGATCGCCGCCAAGCTCGCGGTTGGCTACACGCTCGACGAACTCGACAACGACATCACGAAGATCACCAAGGCGTGCTTCGAACCGTCGATTGACTACTGCGTCGTCAAGTTCCCGCGCTGGGCCTTCGAGAAGTTCCCGACCGCCGACTCTGTGCTGACAACGCAGATGAAGTCAGTCGGCGAGTGCATGGCGATTGGCGGCACCTTCAAGGAGGCGATGCAAAAGGCGCTGCGCGGCCTCGAAACCGGCCGCAACGGCTACGGCAACGTGCCGGGCCAACCCAGCTGCAAGCCCGATGAGTTTGACGTCGAGTCGATCCGCCCACACCTCGCCATTCCGCGCGCCGATCGCATCGACTGGATTCGCGACGCCATGCTGGTCGGCATGTCGGTCGCCGACATCAACGAATATTGCCACGTCGACCCCTGGTATTTGGACCAGCTCGAAGAGCTCGTCGAGCACGAGAAGCTAATCATCGCGGCCGCCGCCAAGGGTGTTGCCGGCATCGACGAACACTTGATGCGCCACACCAAGCAGTTCGGCTTTAGCGATCAACAGATCGCTGCTGCTTGCCCAGATGGCACCACCGATTGGGATGTGCGCGCGCACCGCAAGACGCTCGGCATCATCCCGGCGTTCAAGCGCGTCGACACCTGCGCTGGCGAGTACCCGAGCCAGACGCCCTATCTCTACTCGACCTACACGGGTACTGAGGACGAGGTAGACACAGCCCCCACTGTTGACACCCCAGCCAAGAAGAGCCGCGGTAAGCGCATCGTCGTTCTCGGCGGCGGACCCAACCGCATCGGCCAGGGCATTGAGTTCGACTACTGCTGCGTGCACGCAGCGCTTGCCCTGCGCGAACTCGGCCACGAGACCATCATGGTCAATAGCAACCCCGAGACGGTGTCCACGGACTTCGACACCTCGGACATGCTGTTCTTCGAGCCGCTGACGCACGAAGACGTCATGAACGTCATCGACCGCGTCGAGCCGCATGGAGTGATCGTGCAGTTCGGCGGGCAAACGCCACTCAACCTGGCTCGCGGCCTGCAAGACCATGGCGCGCCGCTCATCGGCACCAGTGTCGACTCGATCGACATGGCCGAAGACCGCGACCTGTTCAGCAAGCTGATCACTAAGATCGGCATCGACCAGCCGCCAAACGGCTTGGCCGCAAACCCTGAGCAAGCGCTCGCGGCCGCAGCTACGATCGGCTACCCGGTGCTCGTTCGCCCGAGCTTCGTGCTCGGCGGTCGCGCGATGGAGATCGTCTACGACCAAAAGACGCTCGCCGACTACCTCGAACGCAACCCGCACTTCTCGAAGGAGAGCCCGCTGCTGGTCGACAAGTTCCTCGATGCCGCGATCGAAGTCGATGTCGACGCGATCAGCGACGGCAACGAAGTCGTCATTGGCGGCGTCATGGAGCACATCGAAGAGGCCGGCATCCACTCCGGTGACTCGAGCTGCTCGCTGCCGCCCTACACTCTGTCGGACGGCATCATCCAGGACATCTGCGAGAAGACCCGCACGCTCGCCAAGGCGCTCAACGTCATTGGCTTGATGAACGTGCAGTGGGCCGTACGCGGCGCCAAGGTCTTCATCATCGAAGCCAACCCGCGCGCCTCGCGCACGGTGCCGTTCGTCAGCAAGGCGATCGGCCAGCCACTCGCCAAGATGGCGGCGCGCATCATGCTCGGCGAAACCATCAAGGACGTCGGCGTCATCGAACGTCTCGAGCCGCCGTTCTTCTCGGTCAAGGCGCCGGTATTCCCGTTCGGCAAGTTCCAAGGTGTCGACACCGTGCTCGGCCCGGAGATGAAGTCGACCGGCGAAGTCATGGGCATCGACGCGCGCTTCGGTTGCGCGTTCGCCAAGGCGATGGTCGGTGCCGGCAACACGATGCCGCGCGACGGCAAGGTGTTCGTCTCCGTGCGCGACGAAGACAAGCGGCTGATTCTGCCGTTGATCGACCGCCTGGCCGGCCTCGGCTACGAGATCGTCGCGACCTCAGGCACCGCGCGCGCCTTGCAGAACGCCGGCATCACTGTCGAGCGCGTCTTCAAGGTCCACGAAGGCCGCCCGCACGTGCTCGACTTGATCGTCAACCGCGAATGCCGACTGATCATCAACACGCCAAGCGGTCGCCGCGAACGCAGCGATGACCGCCTAATCCGCAGTTCGGCGGCCAGCCACCGCATCCCGTGCATCACGACAATGGCTGCTGCTTCGGCAACGATTCAGGGCCTTGAGATGTGGATGAAGCAGCCGCTAGAGGTGACGCCGATTCAGGATCACCACCGAGCCTTCGCCGTCGAAGCGATCGAAGAGTAGATCGGTGCGCTGCGGCGCACGGGCATACCGGCGCACGGGCATACCGGGGCACGGGTCACTTGCCGTTGACGCGGACCGTGACGGCAACTGCCTCGCCAAACAGGGCCGCAAGGTCTCCCTGCGAGAAGATCAGCGAGCCGCCCACTTCCAACTCAACGAGCGCCTGACACTTCGTCAACGGGCGTAGTCGATCGAGACTCATTTGCGCGGGCACACCGCTCTCAAAGAGCTGCACAGTTCACATCACGGGCGCCGTAGCCAACTCGTCAAGAGACGGAATGCGCATCGCATTCACTAGCAACTTGCGCAACCCTGGCTGCACACCCAGCTGTCGCACCAACGATCTGGTCAGCGAGCCATAGAACTCGAATTCCCTTAGCGGCAGCGGGGCAATCGCAGCCGCAATGGCGTTGGCCGCCGACTCGCGTTGCGCAGGCGTATCGCGCGGCGCAACAACTAAGAAGGTGTGCCGAGCCGTGCGCACCTTCAGTCGCTGCAGAGACGCAAACCGACGCAACTCCAGATAGTCCGCCGGCAGCAGTTCGGTGCCCCACAACACAAGGGAAAGCAGGCCATCAGGCAGCGGCTGCACGGGATCCGCGGGCTTGGTGTCGCAAACAGTGGTCGACTTACCGTGGCTCGCCAGCACGTTCGCATCGAGCACATCCGGCATGCCCAGCAACTCGCTGGCGATCGGGGTGCTCGGCCTCAACAGCATCGCACTGCCACTGCCCTCGATCCTGCCGCAAGGCGTAGCCGGCTGCACGCTGCTGGCGAGCCCCGATGTCCTGCGGCTCTACGTGCCGAACAGTGGCACGGTGCTCGCGCAGTTCCCGATCGCGAATGCCTCGGTTCTGATCGGTGCCGTGCTCGAACATCAAATCGTGCCCATCGAGTTTCATGCAGCCGGCAACATCCTAGCACTAACCAGCAGCAACTCGCTGCAGTTGACGATCGGCACGTTCTAGCGCGTCGATCACCGCACCGGCACAAGACACTCGCCAAGACCATCGCCATCGATATCGCCAACGCGAAGGTGCCCTAGCACTTGCGTCGCAGCCAACTGCTCAACATCGACAAGCTGCATCGAATACGGACGCAGAACGCCGTGCTGATCAAACTGGCGAGCGATCTCCTTGCCGTTCTTGAAGATGGTCACGAGCACACGATGCTCGGCTGCGGTGCGCAGCAGCACGTAGCTAGCCCCCGCCGACATCGCCCCCATGAACGGGCCCGTTGTGCGTGCGAGCTGGGCGCGTGAAGCTTGGGATCCGATGGCGAAGTGATAGACCATCAACTGGCCATAGCCGGCGCGATCGGTTCGCCAGACGAGCACCTCGTCGCTGCCGTTGCCATCGACGTCGAACACGGCGAAGTCGGAAACGTCGCTCGCAGCAACCCCCCGCAACGTCGCTAACAACTCGCCTTGCTCGGACTCGATTCTAAGATCCCCCACCGCATCAACGCCGCCGCCATACAAAGACTGCAGACCAAACAGGTCCGAGGCCGCGAGCGGCACCGAACGCACCACGCCCGTTCTCATCACGGCATCCTCGGCGGTGCTGTGCCCGAGACCGAGCACATGACCGAGTTCGTGCAGCGCGGTGCCGTAGACCGAGTAGCCATCACGATCGTGCTCGGCATCGGCAACCCACTTGCGACCGGCATCGAAGTGCACGAACGTGCCGCGTCGCACCGGGCCAGAATGCGCGACCGATGAGTCGGCACTAAACGGTGTACAAGCGCCGTGGTGGCCGCGTCGCCAACCCAACAACACATCGGGCTTCGCATCGGCCTCAGCAATGACAAACGTGACCAGGCCAGTTTCAGCCCAAGTCGCGCACGCTCTGGCGACAGCGGCAGCAAAGACGTTGGCATCGATCGGGCCAGCGCGGTCTTCGACGCGGTAGGTCAGTTGCTGCGGATCCGGCCAGCGGCCGCGAACCGTGAAGTGAGACACGACTGGCGGCACAGGCGTGTCAACACCATGCGCCTCGCCGCTCTGCGGACCGCCATGCGATGACGGACGCGCGGGAGTCTCCGGAGCGCAGCAGGTCAGCCCCAGCGCGAGCAGCGCCGCAAGCAGGACATTTGGATCACGGCGACTCACTGCAACCAGTGATACGGCTACAGGTCCTCTAGCAACAGGATCAGCTCGTCCTGCGCAGCGGCCGTCAGGTTCTCGTAGTTGACGCGCACGGCCTCGGCTTCACCGAAGTGCGCCAGGATGGCGCCGCGCAGGTCTTCGGCACGACCATCGTGCATGTAAGGCGCGGTGCCCTTGATGCCCCACAACGGCGGCGTCCTGTAGAAGCCAGCATCAGCACCTGGTTCGGCCATGCCGCGGAATCCAACTGGCATGACGTTGTGCAGTAGCAAGTTCGAGAACAGCGGGACTGGCCCGGTCGGACTCGGCAGGCTCGGCATGTGGCACTTCGCGCAACCAATAGAATGGAAGGTCTTGAGGCCTTCGACCAATTTGGGGTCGCTCGAACCACCGCGTGGCGGCGGCGGCAGCATCGCCATGAAGTGGGCGATGTCGTCAACCTGAGCTTGCGTGACCTCGGGATCCGCAACGTTGTCAGCATCGACTAGACCTGCAAAGCCACGACCATTGTCAGGCGTCGTCAAGCCGAGCTCGCCAAACATCGCGTCGTTGACGAAGTCCGTCAAACGCGGGACTTGCGCCTTCCAGCCGAATCGACCGATCTCCAAGTTGCCGGCAACCGTCAAGCGACGAGCGACACCGAAGATGCCATCGCCATCGGCGTCGTTAACGTCTTCGTTGGCAGTGATCACCGCAGCCGGGATCTGATCGATCGCGCCGTGGCCAATCACCGACGGCGTTTGCCGCTGCTCGAACACGTCCGCGCCACCAACGCCCGTTGGATATTCCTCACGACCATGCACAGATGGCGGGTAGAGCTTGCTGAGGCCCTGACCACCAGGAAGATTCACGAACGGACCCGCACCACCGTTGTCGTTGCCAAAGCGCGACACGTTAAGTTCGAGTGCACCAGCACCACCAATACCGGGGTCTTGGTGGCAAGCGCGACAACTGTCCGCGTTCATCTCAGGAGCGCCGAGGCCCTCAGTCAACGAGAACGTCTTGTCGAACAATGCCCGGCCGCGATCAAACTGCGGGTCATCACCTGGCGCCCCCTGCAGGAACGTGAGCGACACACAGACGACGCCCAAAGCTATATGTGACAGTTGCATTAGAGGTGCCTCAGGAACTCAATGATGTCGTCTTGCTGGATCGCGGACAGTGCCTGGAACGCCGTGCGGCTAGCCGCACCTTCACCACCGTGAAGCAAGATCGCGTCAAGCAGCGTCGGCGCGCGGCCGTCATGCAGATAAGGAGCAACGTTCGAAGCGCCCCACAACGGCGCGGTGCGCCACTCGGCTTCCGTCGTCACTGGGTCAATCGAGCTGGCCTGCGGCGTGCCAAAGCTGACTTGACCGGCAAGATCCGGGCCCATGTTGTGGATCAGCAGGTCCGTGAAGGCCTCAACCGGCCCCTTCGAACCTTCGAGCGACGGGATGTGGCAAGAGGTGCAGCCGACTTGCTCGAATGATTGCTCACCACGAATCGCAGCGCTATTGAAGACCTTCTTCTGTGGCGGCGCCAAGAAGCGCGAGAACGCAATCAGGTCGCTGAGGTCCTGTGTCGAGATCTCCGGATCGGAGATGCCATCGTTGTCGGCGGTCGGTGCATTCGGCGTCGCCGAGCCCTGCATCAACGCACCATGACCGAGACTGATCGTGCCGGCCGAGCCTTGCACCGGGTTGCTCGAGATGCCCATCTGATTGAACAGCGGAGCGCGCGTAAACAGTTCGATGTTGTTCGCCTGCGACTTCGAACCGAAGCGTCCCAAACCAGCACCGTCGTTGTTGCTACGGCCACTGATGCCATCACCGTCGAGGTCGTTCGGATCGGCGTTCGCCAAGATCGTCGCGTCACTGATCGACTCGAACAGACCGGTGCCGAACACCGGAATGCCGTTGCGCTGATCGAAGAACAAGCTCGCCGCAGGGTTTGGCGACACCATTCGGATGCGCCCACTCGCAAGTGAGAAGGGTGCATTGTTAGTCGCGCCGAACGCCGGCACAACCGGACTCGGCAGACCTTGCAGGTTGAAAAGGAACCCGGGTCCACCCCACTGAGCCACATAGAAGTTGCGATACAGATCCGACGCGCCGCCAGGCACCGGCTTGCTGTGGCACGACGAGCACGACGTCGCGTTGTAGAGCGGACCAAGTCCCTCACTCGGCTTGAACCGCTTCACAAACATCTCACGACCACGGGTAAACGCAGCCAACTCGTCCGCGGTCAAATCCGACTGCGGGTCACCAGGGTTGACGACCGGAATCGGATCTGGGACTGGATCTGGGATCGGATCCGGATCCGGATCCGGCGTCACAATCGGCGGCGCAGGATTCGAACTGTTTCCACAAGACGTTGTCACCAACGTAATGCTGGCGAAGAAAACGATTGCCGAGGTCTTGGTAAGGAGTCTGTTCATGGCAACGAGATGAGGCCCCTACAGAGAGGACCCGTGAAGCATAGCCCAGGCTCCCGATTCGTGCTGGTGCGGACAAGTGCGCAGGTGACCTGGATCACCAATCGTATGGACTGTTCTCAGGACGAGAATCACCTTCGCCACAACGCAAATACGATGCAGGAGGCAGTGCGTGATAGCACTGAAGCGCGGGCAGGTCACGGGCCGCGATCACCGCACGTGGCACCTTGGTACCACTGGCCCAGCTCATCCCGCCGAACCGCTACTCCCGAATCAGCGGCTGCAACGTGCCGGCACCGCCCCAAAGCACCCCACAGCGATGACTAAATGGCGCGGGCTGCGACGTAGTTCCAACTCGTGCCCGCGCCGAACGAAAGCAGCACGACGTTGTGACCCGCCTGAACCGGATCGACCACGATACGCTCGGGCGCCCTGGTCAACTGACCGTCACCATCACGTTTCGCAACCGTCTCGTAGCTAGTGCCGCCACGCATGATTCGGTCCAAGGCGATGCCAACACTGGCGGACGATGTATTGCCGTGATCCTGCAGCGTCAGCGCCATGCGTTGATAGGGAATGTGCAGTTGCTCGGCGAGCTCTTGATCGAGCGACAGGTTGGCGCCGTGCGGCACGAATCGATCGACACGTTCGCTAATCGCACTGCGCAAACTAGGGTCATCGCGCGAACCGCGGCCCAAGCGCTGCGCGCGTGCCAGTTCGTCGTCGGTAATCAGAGCGGCGCGATGCAACACATCGAAGAAGCCGGCGCCCGGTACCGTGCGTCGCACGAAGCGGTAGACCTTGCGGCCATCCATATAGAAGTGTTGGTTGGCACCACTTTCTGCGTCGAGCAGTCGCTGATAGAGCACGTCGCGATCGATGCGCTGTTCAAGCGACGCGGCGTGAGCCATGTGTTGCCGCGGATGATTGCGAACATCAAGTCCACTGCGCTGATAGACCGAGTCCGTGTCGGGCACCGTCTTCATGAACGAGCTGAGCAATTCAAGGCACGGCGCATCACGGTCGGCCGGTGGCGCCTCGCACGTAAGCACGCACGCACAGGCACCATCGCCGAGCAACAAGCTACTGCGGTCGGTCCAGTCGACCATGCGCGTCGCAACCTCAGCTCCGATGACGAGCGCTTGCTGGCACTGACCGCTCTGCACCATGGCCTTGGCCAGAATGATGGCAGCGACGAAGCTGGCGCATCCCTGCTGCAGATCCAGCGCCGCCGCCCGTGGCATCCCGTAGCCGATCTTCGCCAGTTCGCCCTGCACAACGGCAGCACTTGATGGGTAGACGAATGGCGACGTGTTCGTGGCCAGGATCACCAAGTCGGTGTCGGCGGCGGAGACGTTGGCTCGATCGAACGCTTGGCACGCCGCGCGCTGGCCGAGATCGGTAACGTGTTCGTCGGGTTGCGCGACATGGCGCGTGTGGATGCCGGTGTGTTCTCGGATCCAGTCAGCGCTCGTGTCTAGCCACGGCATACCACTAAGGATCTGCTCGTTGCTTAGCACATCCTTGGGCAGTGCGGTGCCGACGGAGCGAAGGTAGACGGGGCGGTCCATGCAGACATGGTAGGGGTGCTCCGCGTCAATCACGACATCCGTCTAAGACCCACTACGCGCGAGACGATGTGCTTACACCTTTGAGCCATCGCACGCCCACAACACGGGACCACCGCCATATGACCCGCCAATATGCGCACCGTGACGCAGTTATTTCGCTCCGCGCGGGTCGTTCAAACGGTGTCAGGACGTAACAACATGATCCACGAACTCAGCGGCGATCTCCTCTTTAGCAAAGCCGATGTCATTGCACACGGCGTTGCCCCGAATGACGACTTCAAGAACGGGCTCGCGTTGGCGCTTCGCCAACAGTTCCCGGCGATGTACAAAGACTTTCGGCACTACTGCAAACAAGAACACCCAAAGCCGGGCGATCTTTGGCTTTGGCAAGGTCTCGGTGAAGACAACCGACACGTTCGCATCGCATGCCTGTTCACGCAGGACGCTCCATCCCATGACGGCGGTCACCCTGGTCGCGCGCATACCGAGCACGTCAACCATGCCCTGCACAAGCTCAAGAAGCTGATCGAGAAGGATGGCTACCAAAGCGTCGCTCTGCCGCGTTTGGCGACTGGCGTTGGCGGCTTGGCGTGGCCCAACGTCGAACCACTGATCAAAAGTCAGCTCGGGCAACTCGGCGCGCAGATCGGAATCTACACCGACTTCAAGCCGGGCGTCGCAGCCAGCGAACCGTTCGGCGAGCACTCGGCGAACTGATGCATCGCCGCGGACTGCACTCGGACGTTCCGGGCGAGTCCGCATTATCCGACCGTTTGCCCTCGCGGATTCACGGTGTGCGGCAGACACCAGGGAACGCATCCGCGAGTCATCGGCGCCGTTCGCAAGGCGAATCGCCGCATTCATCTTCGTGGGCTTCGTAGCGCACGACGCAACGCGCGATGACCGAGTGCATCCGAGCCTCGTGCTCGGCGACGGCGTAGCGATCCAGTTTGCCACCGCCAACAACGCGCCGTTGTTCGCCATCGCAATCTGGGATGGCAGCAAGGACCGTGGCCCTGGATCGAAGTCGATCACGACCTGACACCACCTGGTGATCGAACGCTAGCGAGCAGCGCCGGCAACGACTGGCGCAAGCACGCGCCGCGCTGGCACCGAGCAAACAACCAGTACACTTGTTCGGATGCTTCGCACCAATGGATTTGCAGGCCGCAGCGAACACGCACCTAACTAGATCCTTCACAACCTGCTACGCGAGGTCTACGCGACACGGCCTGAGCCACACGCGCACTTTGCCGGCAACGAGAGCCCCGCAAGCCCCGACCGGATCAGCACATAGGCCCCTGCCCTGATCTTCTTGCACGTCGTATTCGAGGGTATGGCCGCTCTCATTGATTCGACTCACCCGCACATTCTGCTCGCGACCGACCGCGCCTCCGGTGCCAACGCGCACCTCGCATTCGCAACCAAGCTTGGCAACAAACTCGGAGCGCGCATCACCCTTTACCACGCGGTCCCTCCGATCTCGCTGGTCGTCAACGCAGCGTTGGCGGACAACCGGGCCGACGCGAATGAAACCGTCGAGGACGTGACGCGGGCGCTGACCGAGGTCGCGAGCACGCTCGCAGCAGATCGCCCCGTGAATGTCGAGGTGGTAGAAGCAAGCGACGCGCGCGAAGCCATCCTGGCCGCTGCCCAGCGCCTGAAGGCCGACTTGATCGTCTTGCCGACTCACGGTCGTTCGGGCGTCAGTCGTGCGGTGCTTGGCAGCACCGCGGAGCAAGTACTTCGCGACGCCAAGGTGCCGGTGCTGCTATTGACGGAGAACATGCTCGACAGCGAACAACAGCCGGCGCACAACGATGGGCCCATGCTGATCGCGACCGACCTCTCGCCGGTCTCGGTAGAAGCGCACTTGCCGGCCGTAGCGCTCGCGCACCGACTGGGACTGCCGATTCGCCTGCTGTCAGTGGTGACGGACCCCGTGCCCGTTCAACTGAGTACCGATGAGGCGACACTCGAACCAAAAGACCAGCAAATGGCGATCGACGCGCGCACCAAACGACTGCACAAACTGGCGCTGGCCCTCGACTCACACGCCCCCATCGAAGTCGAAGCACAAGTCGAGGTGAATCCCGTCGAAACGATCATTCGCCGCGCGGAAGAACTGCATGCGCCGCTACTCGTCATGACGACGCACGGCCGTCGCGGTGTGTTACGCATGCTGCAGGGCAGCGTGGCTGAGCAGGTCGTGCGCCGAGCGACGACGCCGGTCTTGATCATGCCGACCCCGCAATAGTCCGACCTGCGACAACATTGCTGTCAGACGGGGTCGATCGAACTCGACGCACAACTTGCGATCACCGCGACCAACTTGCTGCGACTGTGATCAGGCCATATTAGGCGGCCGGCGCCGAAGCCACCGACCGCTCTTTCCGTCACCCCACTAACGCAAGCTCAGCGCGGCGGCGGTCGGCACCGTAATGTTCTCCACTAGCGTGACCCGATTGGTCAGCAAGTTGGTGATCACCAGGTCGGCTTGGCCGTTGCCAGTCATGTCCTGCAACTCAGCGTCGAAGGACGCCAGAGTGCCGGGGTAAACGGCCTGCACTGAGAAGCTGCCGTCGCCGTCGCCCACGAGCACGCGGAAGTCGCCGCCCTCGAGAGACGTCACCAGGATATCGAGAATGCCGTCACCGGTAAGGTCGCGCGCAAGCAGCGCGATAGGCGCGTCGCCGGCCGCGATCTCTTGGCCGGTGAAACCACTGCCGCCGCCAAACAGCACCGAAACCGTGTCAGATGCTGTGTTGCTGACGACCAGGTCAGGAAAACCGTCGCTGTTGAAGTCTTCAGAAACGAGCGACGTCGGGTTCTCACCAACCAGTCCGGTCGGCACGAGCATGACCTCGGTGAATGATAGGCTGCCATCGTTTTGCAGAATCGCAACGTCGCCGAAGCTCAACCGTGACACAGCAAGATCGCGTATGCCATCGCCATTGAAGTCGCCGCTGGTCACCCCTACCGGAGCACCAAGGACACCGATAGTCACCGGCGCATTGAAGATGAATGGATCGGGCGTGCCCGCCAAAACGAACACTGCGTCGCTAGTCGGAGCACACACAACGATGTCGTTGATCGCGTCACCATTCAGGTCGACAAATGTGATCCCTGACGGCGCGACCGCGAGACCCAACGTCAGCGCTGGGCTGGCTTGGTCTTCAAACAGGTAATTTCCAGGTGTCGACAAATTGCGCATCACTCGAATACCGCCCTGCACGGCGACAATCAGATCGGGCTTGCCATCGACGTCGATGTCCACCACTTCGATCTGCTGCACGTCGCGGTCCAAGCTAATAGACGATTCGACGGCGAGTCCCATGCCGTCGTAGCCGAGCAGTGAAAGGCTTGTGGTGTTGCCGCCGGCGATGACTTCGAAGTCGCCATCCCCATCAAAGTCTGCACTTTCAACTACACGAGCGTCGACTAAGCCCGACGCATAGTTGCGTGCGCCGCTCAGCTTGCCGACATCGTTCGCGAACCAGACGTTGACGCGATTGCCGTTGCCCGACAGTGCAAACACGTCGCAGAAGCCGTTGTTGTCACTGTCCGCGACAAAGGGGCGTAAAGGGAATCCAGATGCATCGAGCAAGTCGACGACTCCGACGCCACCGCCCGCAAGGCCATGCGCGACGGCGATGTTCGATTCGAAGGCGAGACAAGCGACCAGGTCGTTGATGCCGTCACCGCTAGCATCGGCAACCGTCGCTAGGGATGGCTGGCCCGGCAGCGGCACGTCAAACGATGCGTAGGCGCAGTTGGTGACCGTGGGCTCGCCCAACCCTTCAGCGGTCTTCACAAACAGGTCGGTGATGACCAAGTAACGATTGTCGTCGAAGATCGACACGATGATGTCGTTGTTGCCATCCGCACTGAGGTCGCCAAGCGTTACCGCGCCGGGCGTGCCGGATACGTCGAGCTGGCACACCTGCAAACCGAAGGTTGCCTGGCTCGTGCCGCTGTAGAGCAGCACGCGCGAGTTCTCGGTGTCGACAACGACCAAGTCATCCTGGCCATCCTGGTTGGCGTCACCAATCTCAAGGTTGAGCGGCCGACCGCCGTTAGGCAGGGAGATCGGTTGCAAACTAGAGAACGTCAGTCCTGCTTCGCCAAAGGCGACCAGGATCTCGGGGGACAATGGACGCGACACTGCGATGTCGAGATCGCCATCCTGATCGAGGTCGCCGACAGCAAGCGCCAACGCATTGGCGCCAACGGGCAGCGTTCCGTCCAACACAAACGTGCCGCCGTCATTGCGCCAAATCCCCGTTGTGTCCGCATCACTACGCACGATCGCAAGGTCGAGGTCGCCGTCGTTGTCGAAGTCACCGGAATCGATCCACGCAGGGATGCCGTCGAGTTGTTCGCTTTGCTCGCCGAATTGCCCGCCGAAGCCACGCGCCCCGTTGCCGAACAGGATGCGCAACTCGCCAGACAAGCTGATCACTGCCATGTCGAGGTTCTTATCGTTGTTGAAGTCGGCCACGACATAGTCGGCATGTAGGCCGGTGCCGGTCGCAACCTCCGTTCGAGTTACGAAGGCCGGCGCAGTTTGCGGCTCGCTCAGCCCGAGGTCGCCGGAGTGCTTGACGCAGCCCGTGGCGGACACCAACAAGAGCAAAGTGAGAAGACGTGAACGGTGATACTTCATGAATGGACTCCCGCAGCTACACAGGCAACTGCTGGGCAGTATCTTGACCAGATGTCACCCCAGGTCCGAGCCTCGGTTGGAAGATCTGGCATTGCGTGTTCACGCGGCGTGCCAATGACTGGCTCAAAAGTCGGATTGGAGCAACGGAACACGAGGGCCATGGCAGCCCCGAAGCGCGCTAGTTGCGGTACAGCGGGCGTCAACTGCCGGTTGTAACAACCTCGCGCCGACGCCAGCCCGAACCTGAGGGCAAGCGCGCCGACCTATCTATCCTAGTAGAGATCGACGGCGAGGCTCAGTGGCATGACATACTCCGCTTGCTCCAAGAGCGAACGCAGCATGATTCTCGCACCGCAAGTTCAACTTTGCCACGCGACGCCTTCATTCAACTTGGCCACTGCCAGCTTCGACGTCAGCATGGATCTCGGCAATCGCAGCAACATTCGGAGCCCAAGGCCCAGCCCCGAGAAGCCTCGACGCCAAGTTCTCGAGACCATGTCCGTATTCAGCATGGAATGCGGCATCGCCAGCATCCGCCCTGCTCAGGCCCGGACTCGTCACCAAGCGCACAAGCCGTTCGTATGAGCCCGACAACGCCTGCACGAATAGGAAGGCCATAGTGTGGGACGGACTGCCGGCGTAGCTGTCAGAGAAGGATGCTCCCGACCAGAATCTCTGCATGCTCTCGGGTTTCCAGAAGCGATGCGCCGCGGTCATTTCGCGCGCTGACGGCCGCATGTCTCGCTTGGTCAACAAACCAACCATCGACTGCGCGATGCCCGAATAGAGCCAAGCTGGCAGCGTCAAGTGCTCCAGCATCGAGCAAGTCACGTCATGAGCCAGCCCTGACTCGCCGCCGCCGTCATGAACTGGCGCGACAATCTGCGGGAACCCATCCGAGCAGTAGTTCGACCCATAGTGCGCAAGCTCTTCGGCCTCGCCATGCTCGTCGCCGACCGCAGTGTAGATGTCGGTGACGTAGGTAACGAACGCATCGCTGTCGTCGAAGATGAGCACAACCAGAGGCTCATCCTGCTCGCGCACGATCCCCGACAGAAACACGCGCAGTTCGCCAATGCAGTGCTCAACCCAACGCTGCGCCTTCTCTGTAGCCTCGCTCGCCGGCAGCAACGCGTACGTGCGCGTTGCCTCGACATGCACCTTCGCGCCCTTGCCATACTCATTCGCGACCACGTCCCCCCACATGCGTGCAGCCGCCGTCGCCAGCTTCTGAAAGTCGCCGCCAGCGGTTTCTACATCGGCGCGAATGCCATGCCAATCAGGGCGGGTATACCCAAACCGAACTTCACTGCGCGCCGCAATCAACTCTCTCAACTCTGGGTTGAACATTAGGAAGATGCGAAGAGTGCTGAGTGTGTTTCGAAGACGTCGCGGGAGGGATCGCCGAACAGCTTGCCGAACAGTACCGACGCACGAACGGATCTCAAGCAGATGCATGTCGGAGCCCTGATCAACTGCTGCCTCGCGAGTTCGAGCAAGTTGAGGCCGGTGCTCGCGCAGCAGCCCACCCAAGCCCGGGATCCGTTGCGCTCAAACCCAGTATGTCGCTAACAGTAGCGCACTCCCCGAAATCCACATCGTCGTCAAACCAGCCGCCAACAGTGGCCGCACGCCGGCGTGTACGACTTCACGCAGCGAGCTCTTCAAGCCGAGTGCCGCCATCGCAACCGTCATCGCGAACGTGCAAAGCTGACGCAGCGCAGCCGCGAGCGCATCCGGCACAAGACCGGCGGCATCGACGGCAGCCACCGCCGCAAAGCCGAGCACAAACCACGGCACGACGATGCGACGTTGGCCGCTTGCCATCGTGCGACGCGCGACCACCGCACCGAGCAACAGGCCCAGAGGCAACAGGTGCGCGACGCGCACGAGCTTGATGATGCTGGCCGCTTCGCCGCACGCTTCGCCACGCGCATAGCCGGAAGCGACGGCTTGTGCGACTTCATGAACCGAACCTCCAACCCAGAAGCCATAGACATCGGCGGGAACATCCCACCAGGACCCGAGCATCGGCAGCACCAACATCGCGACCGTGCCAAACAACGTCACCATGGTCAGCGCTTGCGTCACTTCACGATCCTTCGCCTGCAACACGGAGTCCGCAGCGGCGATGGCGGCGGCACCGCAGATTGCGTGACCGGAAGCGAGCAACCATGCGAGGTTTGACGACAGGCCGAGACGGCGACTGATCCAATAGCCGAACAACAACGTCGAAGCGACGATGCCCGAGACGGCGACCAGGCCACTGGCACCAACGGCCGCGACCTGCGGCAAGCCGATGCGCAGTCCGAGCAGCACGATCGCAAAACGCAGCACCGAACGACAGCCGAAGTCGAGGCCCGGCAGGGTCGCAGTTGGCATCGGGCGGACCTGTGCCAGCGCGAGCCCCAGCAACAGCGAAACGACCATCGACCCCGCGATGACACCGAACGTTGCGAGCACCGGGGTCAACAGAGTCGCGAGAACCGCAACCCCAACAGCCAACAGCAGACCCGGCAGCAGAGGTCCACGGGGGCTTGGCCCAGCCGTCGGCAAGGTAATTGACGCATGCCCCCCATTCGTGGGACGGGGCGAGCCAAGTGGGATATCCGGCAGTTCGACGAGGGCTACGGTGGTCATCAGGTTGAGAATCATCGGCCGACACTGGCCATCGGTCCAATTGAACGTTTCATGTCATTCCATCGATTCAATCGATTAGATTTTAGACCGCATGATCACTCTGCGCCAACTCGAGATCTTCCTGGCGGTAGCCCACCGCGAGCACGTCACCGATGCGGCCAACGCCGTGCACCTCTCCCAGTCAGCCGTCAGCACAGCACTTGCCGAGCTAGCGGACCGACTTGGGGGCCCGCTATTCGAACGCGTTGGCCGCCGCATCGTGCTCAACGATCGCGGCCGCAAGCTCGCCGAGGATGCGGCTGATCTGGTGAAGCGAGCATCGGACCTCGTGCAGCACTACAACCACGGCGACACCCTCAAGGGCAGCCTGCGCATCGGCGCCAGCTCCACGATCGGCACCTACCTGTTGCCGGAACTGATCGGCACGTTCGTCGCCGCGCACCCCGACGTCGACATCAACCTTGAGATTGGTAACACCGAGTCCATCGAGGACCAGCTGCGTTCACAGCAGCTCGACTTGGCATTCATTGAAGGTCCTTCCCACCACCCGCAGATCGCGGCCACGCCATGGCGGCAAGACGAACTGCTGGTGTTCGCCGCAGCAGGCCACAAGCTGGCGAAGCGGCGGCTCCTGTCGCTCGACAACTTGGCCGACGAACGATGGATCATGCGCGAACCCGGTTCGGGCACTCGCTCAGTGTTTGAAGACGCCCTGCGCAGCCATGACGTGCAGCTACACGCCGCCCTGACCTTTGGCAGCAGCGAGGCCGTCAAGCAAGGCGTGCGGTCAGGCCTCGGACTCGGCTGCCTGTCCGAGCTCGCGGTGCGACGCGAGCTCGCATCAGGTGACCTGGTGGCGCTCAAGGTAAAGGGACTCAACCTGCAGCGACGGCTATGGCGCATCGCCAAGGAAGCCGGCTACCAAAGCAAGTTGCAGCGAGCCTGCATCGAGCACATGGAGCAGACGCCGAAGTCGCACACGAAGCGTAGTCGGAGCCAGTAGCTCAGCAATTCTCAGTCGCGCTACGGTGCCACGCAACCTCGACCCGACCCGCGCGAGTCGACCTGAGCCAGTTCAGTCTTTTGAATCCGAGGCTACGGTCTCCTCAGAATCAGGCGTCAGTGGGTCGACCGTCGAGGTCGTGGTGCTGACCAGAATCGATTCGGAGAAGGCGATGCGATCATCCTCGGCGGGGCGCTTTCTCTTGGGGATTCGAGCGGTGACATAGATGACGAATGCCGCGTGAACCGCCGCGGTAAACTGGAACAGGCTCTCGGCGCCCCAGTTGACGATCAGCGTAGAAGCGACAAGGGGGCCAATCACGGCTCCCAATGCGAAGACAAGTAGAAGCCCGCTTGCGGCTTGGACGTAGCCTTCTGGCGCAACGAAGTCGTTCGTGTGCGCGACGCTGATCGCATAAAGCGGGAAGGCGAACACCCCATAGGCAACGCCGCTCGCCAGAACCAAGATGGTCGACGACTCCATGGACCACGCCAGCGAGGCCCCAGCGATTGCTGCGCCCAAGCCTGCGGCCTGAATGACGCGGCGACGATCGATTCGGTCTGAGAGTCGGCCTAGTGGCCATTGCCCGACGGCACCGCCGATGACGGTAGCGCTCATGAAAATGGCAACGTCTGCAGCCGCTCCCCCACCTGATTGAACGAAGAGCGGCGCGAGCGACCAGAAGGAGCCGTTCGTCAGTCCAACGATCAGGCAGCCAACCAATCCGATCGGCGATGCCTTGTAGAGACCGCGAAAGTCGATTTTCGTCGCCTGAATTGGCTCAGGCACGGAAGCCCGAGTTAGAGCGAGCGGGACAGCCGAGAGTGAGATGAGAATCGACGCGACCGAGAACAGCGGAAAGTCTTCAGGCGCGGCGGTCATCAGCATCAGTTGCCCGAGAGTGATGACCGTTAGCTGGATGATCGTGTAGAGCGAGAAGACGAGGCCGCGGTCATCGTTGGTCGACTTCTCGTTTAGCCAACTCTCGATGATCATGAAGAGCGTTGCAAAACATGCCCCCGTGATCGCCCGCAGGATCCACCAGATCGCGGGATTCACCGTGAGTGCGTGGGCGAGAACGACGGAGGAGGCAATGGCGACTGCGGCCGCAAACGCGCGAACATGGCCCGCTCGCGCGATCACCCTCGGCCCGCCAAAACATCCCACCGTGAAGCCCACGAAGTAGGACGATCCGAGGATGCCGAGCGCGATCGGGGAAAAACCTTCGAGCTCGCCACGCACAGGCAAGAGCGTGCCCTGCAGACCGTTGCCCATCAGCAGCAAGGCGGTACTGACTAGCAGGGTGATGATGGGAACAATCGCGCGGATCATTTTGCTTCTAACCGTGGCCAGGGCAACGAGAGCCCGAGATAACGCGCGCCGAAGGGTAGCGAACCTCGAAGGGCTTTGGTCAAGCCGAATGGATTCTGGCTGGATCACAGCCCAGTTTCGGCAAAGGCTAGCTTCCCGCGCGAAGCTTCAGCTTCGGTCTGGTGCTGGCCGCCATAGCTGTGCCAGCATACGAGCACATGCTCCAGGCACTTGAGTTGCTCGCAGTCATAGCCGCTGCGCTATTCGGGGTGTTGCTCGCGCGCAGTAAGCAACTCGATATTGTTGGTGCGTGCTCGATCACCTTCATCGTGGCGTTTGGAGGTGGCACGCTGCGCGACGTGCTGCTGGATCGAGAACCGTTGTTCTGGATCGTCAACGAGCACTACGCCTGGATCGCGTTCGGGATCGCGATCATCGGATCGCTGCTGCCGCGGTTGCCTCGAAGGCTTGAGAGCTGGCTCAATGTGCCCGATGCGATTGGCATGGCGCTGTTCAGTATCGCCGGCGCCGGGGTAGCAATCCGAACAGAGACCTTCTCCGTGTCGCCGTTCATCGCATCGCTATTCGGGGTCATGACCGGCACGTTTGGTGGGGTGCTCGCCGACATCGCCTGCAACGACATGCCGCGCCTGTTCCGACCGACGACGCCGCTGTATGCAAGTTGTGCGTTCGCCGGTTGCTGGGTCTACCTGCTGCTGCGCGAGACGTTCGTTGGGGTCGACGTGGCGCTATGGTCGGGCGCGACCACCATCGTGCTGATGCGATTTGCGGCGTTGCGCTGGAACATTTGCATGCCGGCCGCGCGCGGATAACGGCATCTACCGATCAGGCATTGGCCTGTTGCTACGGCCGCTCGGGGAGCCGGCCAAGATCACTCGACAGCTCGGTCATCACCAACTGGATGCCGGCACTCCACGCCGCAACCAAATGGCTAGGACTTGCCTCAGGCATCGCGACCTCGGCGAGATAGTCCTTCTCGAACAGGATTGCCGCGCTGTGCACGTCGCCGCCCATCTGGGTCAGAACCATGCGCAAGCCAACGACTGCGAGCGGTGATCCGACATCTCGGTAGTCGCCGCGCAGATCGATTAGTTCGATCGAGAGCAACTGATTGGCGAGCAGTGCCGAGTCCGACTCGATCACGTGCGCGAACTGCTGCGTCGTGCGCAGCCAGCGGCTCGTGATCTGGGTAATCTGCTCCGCCGGAGACGTCAGGAACTCGTGGTAGTAGTCGGCAGAGTGTTCGGCGGCGCTCGTGCGATAGATGAAGGGCCTGCCGTTGAACGGAGATGCCGCGCGCGCTTGCTCGATCAGTAACACCGGCAGAACCACTGGCAGCAGCACTGGCACAACCACTGCCACAACCACTGGCTCCGGCAAGCTCTCTGGATCGACCATCGACGGCGCAGCTGCCACTAGCGATACGTCGAACAGATAGCGCTGCCTAATGGGCGGTTCGCGACTGAGGTCCTTGAGGTCGACCGGGAAGAACGAGCAGCCAGCCAACACTGCCAACGCGAACACGATCCATGTGCTTTGTCGCATCACTTGCCTCCCGAGATGTTGGCGTCTTTTGGCGCCTTGCCGACGAACAACAACGACGGGTATTCACCGAGCATGCCCGTCAACGCATTGATGTTCTGCAGGATCTCACGCAGGTCACCAATCGCCGTTGCGACATCGCGGCTGCGGCCACGAACGATCTGGTCAATGCCCAGAACGGTGCGATTGGCTCGACCCGTTAGGCCGCGGATTTCCTGCACCGCTTGATCGGCGGAGTCGAGCAGGTTCGCGAGACGGCCAAGCGAGGTGACCAACTCGCTATCATCGAGCAGGCCGTTGACCTTGGCCAGCGTGGCATCGGCCGTGCCAAGCGTGGCGCCAAACTTGTCGCGCAACTCGCGCAAGGTTACTTGCAGCTCAGTCGACAGCTTGTCGATGTCCTGCGCCGCAAGTTCGGCTGCCTTGCCGGCGCGGTCCAGGAAGCCCTGCGCCTTGGCGCTGAGGCCCTTGAGATCGAGATCGGAAAGCGAAGTATCAACGCTGCGCAGAGTGTCGCGCCCCGCAGCAACGAGGCCAGGCAGGTCGGTCTGGGCCAGATTCGCCAGCACGGTGTCGAGCGAATCCGTGAAGCGGAACAACGTGCTCGGCACCGATGGGATGTAGAGCTCGCGCGGATCCCAGTCTCGAACCAACTCAGGCGAGCCCTTGGGTTTGGCGACGTATTCGATTTCGAGATAACTGCCGCCAGTCACGCCAGCACTTGCGAGTGCCACACGTAAGCCCCGGTTGACGCGTTCATCTAAGCTTTGGCCAACCGACTCGCCGATGGTCGGTGCCGGGATCGAGTTGGCGTAGATCTTCACCTTGATATACGCGTAGCTGTACGCCGTGTCATAGACCTGAGCAACCGTCGTCAGTTCGTCGACCTTGCCGATCGGGATGCCGCGGAACTTGACTGGCGAGCCACGCTCAAGCCCGCTGACGGACTCGTTGATGTAGGTCTCCATGTACAGGTAATCCTGCCACAGGCTTTTGGCACCGAGCAGCGTGACCACCGCCGCGACCAGTGCGAACGCAGTCAGCACGAACACGCCTAGAAAGAAATGGTGTTTGTTCTGCTTCACGTCTGGTTCTCCTGCATCTGGTCGTCGTCTGGCTCGCGCTCTTCTCGCTGGAAGAAGCGGCGAACCTGAGGAATGCTGCTGTTCTGCAGTTCGCTCGGCGAACCGGTCTCGATGATGCTCTTGGTTGCTTTGTCCAACATGATGGCGCGATGGTTGGTGCGCAGGATGCTCGCGATTTCGTGGGTCACCATGACGAACGTAATGCCGAGGCTGCGCGCGAGGCGCCGAATGAGTTGGTCAAGATCGGCCGACGTCGCGGGATCCAATCCGGCCGAAGGTTCGTCTAGAAACACAATGCGTGGGTCGAGCGCCATCGCTCGGGCCATCGCGACGCGTTTGCGCATGCCGCCGCTGATCTCGGCCGGCAAGTAGTCTTCGTAGGATTGCAGGCCAACCAGGCGCAGCTTCAGGCGGCCGACTAAGTCTCGCGCGTGCGCCGACAAGCGCGTGTGCTCTTCCATCGGCAGCATGATGTTTTCAAGCACGGTCATCGAGCCAAACAAGGCGCCCTGCTGGTACATCACGCCGAACTTGCGCAGGATCCGTTGCCGCGCGATCCCAGTTGCCAACACGATGTCGTCGCCGTCGATGTGGATCGAACCACCGAGTGGTGGCAGCAGTCCGATCATGTGGCGCAAGATGGTCGTCTTGCCGGAACCAGATGGACCCAGCACGCCAAACACTTCGCCTGGATAGATGTCGAAGTCGAGTTTCTCCAGCAGCGGCTGGTCGTAGCCAACCGTCAGGTTGCGCACGCGAATGATGGGGTCGCGGCTCATATGCCGATGATCTGCACGATCACTGCGAGGAGCGCATCGGTGATTGCCAAGAACACGATGCTGGTCACGACGGCGCTGGTCGTCGCCGCGCCGACCGCGCTGGCGCTATTGCCAGTCTGCAGGCCACGCACGCAGCCCAGCGATGCGACGATGATGCCAAACAGTGCGGCCTTGACGAGGCCGAGAGTCACGTCGCCCAGGGTGACCTTCTCTTGCAGCAGGTTGGTGTAGATCACGAGTGGCTGGCCGATCACGAACACCGACACGATCGCGCCACCAATGACGCCGGCCGCCGTGGCGAACGCGGCCAACAG
>JBNMNW010000050.1:0-25080 GCA_051278165.1 Planctomycetota bacterium
GCAGAACGCTTCGAGATTGGCCACTGTCACCGAGCATCGCGCGACGCTGTGATCGCCAACTATCTGACCGGCGATGCGAAACGCTGACGTATGAAGGCGAACCAGATGAGTAATCCGCAAAGGCCACCACCAAGGTGTGCGGCATGGCCAATGTTGCCGGCGCGAACGCGCGTTTGCTGAATCAAGCCCAGCACATCAAAGCCTGCTAAGGCAGCGACTGCGATCAACGCGGGCACGGGCACGATCCCCATGATCAGAATGCGGCTCTTCGGATAATGCAGGCCAAACGCAGTCAGCAGGCCACAGACGGCACCGGATGCTCCGAGTGCCAGTTGCGCCCCGTCCCCCATCAACCACGCCGAGGCCAGCCAGTGCCCGAGCGCGCCGACCACGGAACAAGCGAGGTAGAAGCCAACGAACGTGCGCCAGCCCCAGAGCCGCTCGAGCACCGTCCCGAAGCTCCACAGCACGAACATGTTGACCAGGATGTGCCAGAACTCGATATGCGAATACGCATTCGTCACCAAGGTCCAGAAGCGGCCGTGCATGACGAACTCGCCGCTGACGAGGAAGTTGTCCGTCATGAACTGCCACATGCCCTGCGAGTTTTTGGCAAACTGCCACATCACGAACACGACGAGGTTGATCGCAATGGTGATCGATACGGCTGGCGCCATGCGCCACGCATTTTGCAAGAAGTTGGGCTGCTGCTGCACGGACGATCTACTCCGGGTAAGGATCAATAACGAGACGGAGATGCCGACAACAGCATCTCGTGTTCTTGCTTAGTATGCCGCTCCGGCCTCAGCAACCACGGGTCTCCTATGACCGCGAGTTGACGAAATCCGCACCGTGGCACGCAATCTGACGCCGTCAACGTCCGCACCCTGCGAGTTCTTCACGAGCGGTCGGCTAGTGCGACTGCGCAGGTAGGGCTAAGGCACAAATTCTCAGTAACTTGGCCGATCAGGCGGCCAGGTGGCGTTTGGGTGCTTGCGGTGAGAGCCGTCGGCCTGAGAGTCATCGATTCACGAAACGGCAACCGACGAAACACCTCGCACCTAACCCTGATTCCAAATCCCCATGACCAGAACCACCATTTTGGGTTTCGCGAACAAGTTGCGCGGCGGACTGCCGTGCTTCTCACTTGCGTCCTGTGACACTTTCAGCAGTGACAGCACATGTTGATGCGCGCTAGTGCGTTCGCCCTGCTGGCTGCGATGACTGCCTGCACCACTAGCGAGTCCATTCGCGTACGCGAACGGGGCGAGTTCTTCTTCTCCGGCCGCATCCGCAAGACGGCAACGCTGTCGGAGTCCGAACGACACCACGTGGCAATCGGTGGCGAACTCGGAGCCTATGGCACTACCGGGAACTACGCATCGCCGAGCGGCAACAGGGACTACCGCGCCACCGTTGGCTATGCGGCATTCGTCGCTGACGTCGGCGTCGGCGACTTCACCATCCTGCCGAAGCTCGGTCTTGGCGCGGTCGACTTTGCGGTCGCTGGCCAAAGCAACACGGTCGGCGACGACGGCCTTGGCGTCATGCTCGGCGTCGAAGGCCGCTACCTCATCACGCCAATGCTCGACGTGTTCGCACGCGCCACAGCGTTCCGGCGCAGTTCACTATATTCGACGATGCTCGAAGCCGGCGTCGGCTTCCGACCGGCGCCCTACGTCGCCATCGAGTTAGGCTATGGCAATGCCGGCGTGGTCGTTGACGACTCATTCGACATCTTCAACAGCAGCGACAGCGCGGACGTTGAGGTGCAGGGCCTGCTGATCAGTCTGACGCTGCAGTTCTAGCGCTACTACTTTATCGCACTAGACCTCACGGCAGCTGGTCGACCATCGCCAAGCACCGGGGCCGACGCAAGAACGAGTCGACGTGCGCATCGCCCGCACCTTTCAGGCAGCGACGTCGGCTCGGTGGCGGCCTCAAAGTCGCACTGCCGTTATTGGCGCAACGCGGTCGATCACCAGCCGTGCGCGGCACTGCGGCATGCAATGAGTCGTCGTCAAATTCCCCACCCAGCGGATTCTTCGCTACCGGCCTGCTTGCGCTAATGCACCGTTAGCGTCTGCACCGCGAAATAGCAGATAATTGGCTGATCAGGCATCTGGATGGCGTTTGGGAACTTGCGGCGAGAGCCATAAGCCCATGGAACGGCCACGGGCAGGGCACCTTGCACCTATTCCCTGATCCCAAATCCCCATGACCCGAACTACCCTTCTTAGTATTGCCAGCAAGTTGCTGTGCGGACTGACGCTTCTGTCACTTGCTTCCTGCGACATCTTTGACAGCGACGACTCTGTCACTGGCGATCAAACATCGTTCCCCCCGACGAGTGCACAGATCGCGGCAGCTCTAAACCAAGCGATCATCCTGCCGCCAGGCTCGTTCACGCTGAACAACCCACAGATCGACCCATCGGCGACCGTCACAACCACAAGTGGCGGCATGTCGACACTAAGGGCCGGCGCAACCATTTCGCCGAGTATCGGCTTCACGTCCAACGGTTCTGCGAACGTCACCGGAGCAGGCATTGCCTTTGGCTTCGGCGGCCAACAGCCGACGTCCATCATGGTCGTTCCTATCAACACGAATGGTGCGAGTGGTGGCAACCTGGACTTCACCTTCTCCGTGCCGCAGAGCTTCTGCGAGAACCTGTCGCAAATCTGCCACGACGTGCAGTGCTATGAGTTCGCAGTTGTCGATGGCCAGCGCATCACGGCTGCCAACGTGCAGGCCATCGCGGTCGCCTGCGGCCAATGCGACGAGCCGAGCTGCCAGTCGCTGCTGACCGACTGTCCCACCACTTCGCCCCAATGCCCCAACGGCTGCCCCGCCGGCAAGGTATGTGTAGAGGGCGTCTGCGTGCAGTCCGGCCTGCTGCGCTTCACGCTCATCTGGAACGCACCTATCGACATCGATCTGCATGTTGTCACGCCGGGCGGTACCGAGGTGTACTTCGCAAACCCATCGGGCGACGGGTGTGCGTTGGACGTAGACAATACCAGCGGTGGCGCCGGCTCCGTTGAGAACATCGTCTGTACGGATCCCGCGTCGGGAACGTTCCAGATGTTCGCCGTGAACTTCACCGGAAGTGGCTCTGACAACATCCAACTCGAAGCGGTGTTGCCCAACGGCCAAGCGATCTTCCAACAGAGCACGACGATCAACAGCAGCCAGTCCCAGACATTCCAGATTAACACCTGATCTGGAGCGACTCGGCGGGCTAGTCGCACATGCACTAGCCCGCCGTGCTTCGCCAACCACCTCACTCCGACCTGCTTGCACAGCAAAGGTCTGCCTACCATGACTCGCACTCATCTTCTCGTTACCGCGGGGATCCTCCTCACTCTCGGCGCTTGGCTGCTGACGTATGACGGCGTCGCCGTGCCACCAGGACCAGTATTCAACCAGCCGACCTCCGCACAGCATTCGATTGCCGCCAGGGCCACGACGCCACACACAACCGATGTTGCCAACGTGGCGACAACGACACGAACAACGCGCAGCCAGAGTCGCGCCGTGCGCGCCATCATCGGGCAGGTGGTGGACCAGCGCGGATCTCCGCTGGCGAACGCCACCGTAACGCACCCGGCCGCGCAGGCTGTTCGCACCGATGTTGCGGGCGAGTTCACGCTACAGCCGAGCCAGTTTGAAGCGTCGTTCGTTTCGGTGCACGCCGACGGCATGGCGGCACGCACGGTTCCCGGAGTTGTGGCAGGTACATCCCTCGTCATCCGCATGTCGCCTGGAGTCGCGCTGTACGGAAGGGTTCTTAGTTCGACCGGCATCCCGGTCCAAAACGCGTGGGTGCGCGGCAAGTGGGACACGAACGCCACGACCGCCATGACCAGCGAAGATGGCTGCTTCGTTCTCAGCGGCATGCCGGACGCTCCAGTGCAGCTTGCGATCGGGGGTGTCGGCTATGAGACCAAACAACTGCGCGGCTACTACGTAGGAAGCAGCCGCACAGTCACGACGTTCGCGCTAACGCAGGCTGACGTGTTGCGCGGCCGTGTGCTTTCCCGCGCCTTCAAAACTGCGATTGCTGGCGCGACCGTGATGCACTCACAGACCGGCCATCCCGAGAGCACTCGGCAAGTAGCCAAGACCGACCAGCACGGCAACTTCGTGTTCGCCACTGCCAGCGTATCCGGCAGCAGCATTTTAGTGCTCGCCGACGGCTTCAGCTGCGAAGCATTACAGCTCGCGAAGGGCCACCAAACGGAACACATCGTCGTGCCCATGAACGAAGCAGCAGAGCCGTTGCGGGTCACGGTTCTCACCAACCAAGGCGCCACTGCGGGGGTGTTGGTGCAAGCGTTGCAGGACGGACAGCAACTTGTTGCGCAAACCAATGCGCAGGGCGTCGCGACGTTTGACCTCGCATCACGCCGCCCGATTTCATTGCGGTGCCAGTCAGCCTTCGGCGCAGTCTCTGGCTCCTGGTGCGATCGCAGTCCGCGCGACCTGACGCTCTCCATGTGCGCCTACGGCAAGGTGAACATCGTTGGCAACGACCCAAGGCATGCGGGTGAGACGATCGAACTCGAAGCTCCCGGCCAGACCCTTCACACGACGCTGGATGCCGAAGGCAACGGCACCCTGCACGATGTTCCGCCGGGCCCGATCGCAGTGCATCTCGGGGTGCAGCGCCTTCGCCTGCGACAGTTCATTCTGACTCCGGACAGCACCTTTTCCGTGCACATCCCGACCGGAATCATGCCGAGAACATTCCAGATCATTGGCCCAAACCGAGCGCCGATTCCGGGAGCACGCTGGAGCTGCCGACCAGAACAGGTCATGCGTGCTGGCGCATCGACGGGCTACACCGACCGCGAAGGGTTTGGCCGCGCCGATCTATATGACGGCCGTGCTGTTCTGACTGTCGCGTGCGAAGGCTACGTGTCCACGGACACCGTCGTTGATCGCAGAAGCCCGGACGCCGTTGTCGTGCAACTCCAAGCATCGCCGCGCATCAAAGGCCGAGTTGTCGACGCGACCACGCTGCTGCCGGTGCAGCGGTTCGTCATCACAGCCTTCCCCGGACGAGCTGAGACCACGGTTCACTCCCCCACCGGCGAATTTGATATCAGAGGACAACGTATCGAAGGACAACCGTTCGAATCGTTCGCGGTGCGCGCGGTTGGCTGGACGAGTTCCGCCTTGCTGCCGGCCTCCTCAAGCGAGCACACGGTCGTCGACCTCACCCCGGAAGGCGGTGTGTTTGGCCGCATCCTTGGCCCGACAGACGCACCCTTGCAAGGCATCGAGGTCACACTGCTCGACGCCAACGGCGACGCTGCCAAGCAGCCAGTTCATACCGCGAGCGACGGCAGCTTCCGCTTCGGTTCGCTGACTCCCGATCGCTACCAAATCGTGGCGAAGTCTGGTGGCGCCGAGCTTGCGGCCGAACATGTGGTCCTTGCCGGCGAAGAAAGTCAAAGCAACACTACGCTGCGAGTGCCGCGCCTGCCATCGGTTCATGTGCTGGCCTACGATGGCGACACGGGCCCAGCCAACGGCGCAACCCTGCGAATCATCCAGAAAGGCCCCACCCGCACGACACGCCGCTCGGTCGCCACCGACAAAGATGGCTATGCGCTTCTCGAGGGTTTAATCCCGGGCAGCTACACGCTCGAGGCACGCAAAGGCCTACGTTCCGTTGAGAAGGTCGTGCACGTCAGTCTCGACGAAGAACCGCCGCTCATCGAGATGATCTTGCCACTCGAGTAGGCGCGCCGGTACGCGACGTGGATTGATCGGTGCCGCACATCCGATCAATCCATGGACTGAGGTTGGCGTGATTGAAGGTCGCGCTCATGCCTCGGAACACCGCGCAGCCGGTGATCGAGTGCATTGGAATAGTGGACAGAGGCAGCTCGGATGTAGGCAATGCCAACTGCGGCTCAGACCACCCGAACCCACCCTCCAAAGCCAACCCCGAGCCCGACGAAACCACGTCAACCTCGCAAACTACTCCGGCATCGCGACCGCACCGCACGTATCGTTGGCGCGCCGCATGTTCCTTCACCCTCTGAGTACGCTGGTCCTGGTCACGCACTGGCTGATCGTCTCGGTGCTGTTCGCACGAGTGATCATGAAGCGACTACCGGTCGGCGTCTCCTTGGCGTGGCTCGCAGTAATCGCCAGCGCGCCCTTTGTCGGCGCGGCGCTGTATCTACTCATGGCCGAGCGCCGCCTGGGCAGACAGAGGGCCGCCTGTATCGCCAGCAACACCGACAAGATACTGCAATGGCAGAGCGCTCTGCGAGAGCATACGGACTTGGCAGCCTGCCAGATTGATCCACTGGCAGACCCGATTCGCCTGCAGGCGGATCACGTTCTTGGCTTCAGCGCCTCGGCCGGCAACTCCATCGAGCTGCTCGATGACTCGGAGTCCGTTTTTGACGCGCTCATCGCCGACATCGACAGCGCCCAGAGCCGATGCCACATGTGCTTCTACATCTGGCACGAGGGAGGCCGCGCCACGGACGTGATCAACGCGCTGATTCGCGCCGCCCATCGCGGTGTCGAGTGCCGGGCGCTGGCCGACGCCTTCGGCAGCAAGACCTTCCTCGGCGGGGCCCTGGCCCGCCGACTGCGGGACGCGGGCGTAGAGTTCGCGGCGGCACTACCAACCGAACTGAAGCGAGCGTTCTTCGTCCGCCGCGACCTTCGGAACCATCGCAAGATCGTCGTCATAGACGACCGCATTGCCTACTCGGGGAGCCTGAATCTCGTCGACCCGCAATTCTTCAAGCAAGGTGCGGGAGTCGGCAAGTGGGTTGACGCGATCATGCGCATCACGGGACCAGCGGCGGCAGCTCTCGACGGAGTCTTTGCACTAGATTGGGCGATCGAAACCGGCGGTTCGTGTGACCTACACATGGGAGACAGCGACCGAGAGCCTTCGCACATCGGCTCGGTGGTTCAGGTCGTGCCCTCGGGGCCGGGCCTGCGACCGGATGCGATCCATCAACTGTTGCTGACGGCGATCTATGCAGCACGCCGCGAACTGGTACTCACGACCCCCTACTTCGTGCCTGACGATGCCATTCTGACGGCCCTGATGTCGGCGGCACTGCGCGGTGTCGAGGTCACGTTGATCGTGCCGGTTCGCAGTGACTCACTGCTCATTCGGTATGCGAGCGTGGCCCACTTCGATGAACTCATGTCAGCCGGCGTCAACATCGCACGCTTCGAAGGCGGCCTGCTGCACACGAAGAGCCTGACGATCGACGGCGTGATGAGCATCTTCGGCTCGGTCAATCTGGACATGCGCAGCCTGTGGCTAAACTTCGAGATCTCTCTGTTTGTCTATGACGCAGCCTTCACCAAGAGGCTCAAGGATCTTCAGAACCAATACCTCAGCAAGACCACGTTGCTTGATCTCGAGGAATGGAGACGTCGCCCCGCATCGCGGCGATTCGTCGAGAACAGCTTCCGCTTGCTTGGGCCATTGCTCTAACCAACGGGCTCGGCGGGAAGGACTCGGCGGCACGGGTCGATGTGCTGGCTATCTGCCGAGGTAGCGTTCACGCAATGCGATCCAGCGATCGCCGTCGCGCATCACGAAGGGCGGTGCCACCTTGCTCGCAACGGTCAGCGCCCGATTGCCGGGGTCTTGATTGCCGGGGTCTTGATTGCCTGGGTCTTGATTGCCTGGGTCTAGCGCGCTCGCCTACCATCCGAGGAGCAGCATCCGACTATCACGCGCTGGAGCCGCTTCAGATGCGTCGACGATAGCGCGGGACTCAGCCTCTACCGACACGAGCGCGCGCCGCCGAACGCTGGGGGCAACACGACTACGATGACCGCACAACAACAGACGTTCGAGAACGAAGCCATCCTCGTGGCCGAAGCACAACTGCTGCTCGCAGAGAAGCGCACTTCGTTGGCTGCGATTCGCACCGGCATCGCCTTGACCGCGATTCCCCTGTCGATCGTCAGCGCCTTGATCGCCACATCGAAGCTGTATGACGCGTCCACTATGGCGCACTTGCTCATACCCGTTTTGCTAGCCTGCGTGCTGCTGCTCGCCCTCGGGCTCTACCTGATGATCCGAGCTGTGATTCGAATCCACAGATACGACCGGATGCTGCGCCTGTTGCAGACGAAGAACGACCGCATGGCCGAGCTGCTGAGGTAGTTGAGTGACTCGCTGGCGCTGCTCATTTGCCATCGGCCTGATTCGCTGGCGGCTGCACGTGCATGCGAATACGAACGGGTAGTTCGGGCGCCGATCCACATTCAGGGCTCGATGGTTGCGTCGATCGAATGCTATCGACCCAGCGGCTGTAGCGTGTCGCCAACGGCGACGCGGTCAGACCATGGACGAGGATGCTGGCGGCGACGGTCAAGGTGGCTATTTGGAACAGCTGCTCGTGATGAGGGATGGCCTCGGCTTCTGCCACCAGTAGCGCAAATAGAATCGTTGCCAGGCCGCGCGGGCCAAACCAGCCGAGAAACAGAACGCTCTTGAGGCGCAATCCTGTGCCCACCAAGGATAGAGCAACCGGCACCATGCGGATGATTGTCAGACTCAACGCGATGTAGACGCCCGTTTGCCAGTCGAGAGCCTGCAAAGCCGGCGGCAACATGACGGCGCCAAACACCAAGAAGGCGATCAGCGCGAGCAGTTGCCCTTCGTCTTCGGCAAACTCTTGCAGGTGCTCGCAGACCGACTCCGAGGTGTTGCCGATGACGAGGCCAGCGACGAACGCCGCGATGAAGCCGTTGCCGCCGATCAGTTCCGCGACGCCAAACGCGCCAAGTGCGATCGCGACTCCGGCGAAGTGCTGGTAGGCACGACTGATGCCATTGCTGTCAACGGCGCGTTGCACCAGCCAACCAGCCGGTCCCGCCACTAGTAGGCCAGCCACTGGACCGAGCCCGATCTGCGCCGCGGCAAACGCCAGGCCACTCTCGGTACCGTGCGCCGCGACCAAGACTTCATGGTTGCCGCTCATGACAATGGCCGCGGTAAGCAGCACCGTGACAATCGGCACGGCGATGCCGTCGTTCAGGCCACTCTCAACGTTGAGTGCCTGTCGTATCCGGACCGGCACGCGCTCGCTACTGACGACGACTTGTCCGAGGGCGGCATCGGTCGGCGCAAGAACTGCCGCGAGCAAGGCGAGTTCGGACCACGACATCGACGGAAAGAACGGCTGAGCAAGCAGCACACCGGCCCCAATGGTTAGCGGCATGCCGATCAACAGCAGGCGGACAGGCAGTTGGTAGCCCTGCCGCAACTCACGCATGCGAATGCGCGATGCATCCGTGAACAGCACGAGCACCAACGTCACCTCGATGATGACGTGGGTCGTTGCTCCATCGATGCGCAGATCAATCCAGCCGAAACACATCGGGCCGGCGAGCAGCCCGATGGCCGAGAACAGCATCGGTGCCGTCAGCGGGCTGCTCTCGATGCGCCGCGAGATCAGTCCGAAGACGAACACGCACAACGCAACGATTACTAAGGACGTCGGTTCGATCATGGTTCGTCTCGGTTGCCGGGCGCTACTTGGAGCGACGGGCGGTAGCTACGAGAGTTCGGGGGCCTGCCGCAGGTCATGCAGTGTGGGTCATGCAAGACCACCTGCCCCCGCAAGCTTCGAAAGCCACGCTCCCAACGTCTCGCCAACCTACCCGCTACACGGCTTCGCCCGCTGGCATTCCGGCCGAAACCCCGCCAACCGAACCGGCCGCTTCCTGACAGCGACCATGCCGCCGCGACCTGAGTATCTAGCGCGTCCCCAGGTGTGGCTCACAGGTCACCGTGGTGCCTTCCTCCAAGTCACCCGTCCAGCGAATCGGACTGTAGAGCGACACGCTGAATCGTTTGGCGCGACCGTCTTCCGCAGGCAGCTCGGTGGCCTCGATTTGCCAAAGGATATAGGCGGCTTCGGCAAACGCCCCGCTCTGGATCTGGTCTTCGAACAGCCGGTTGAGGATCGCATTGTCGGGTAGCCCCGCCGCGATACAGCGGACCAGCAGGCTCTCGGGCAACGATGGCGTAGGCGTCTCACAACAGTGCTCCGTCAGCCAGTCTGCCGCCGCTTCATTGAGGCTGCTCAAGACCGCCTCGATGCGATGGATTTCGGGAACCGGAGTCTGGTCGTGTGACTGGTTGAGCATCGTGTGCACGTTGAAAATGCGCTCGTGACAATCGAGCTCCGCATACTCTTCCCAGCACGGTTCCTTGGTCATCTCCTCGCCGAGATTCGCCTTCTTGCCGGCGGTCAGTTCGTCGCGAAACAAGAAGTCCAACAGCGCGGCTCCGGCCTCATGATCCTCAAGATCCTGCAGCGCCATGACCGCGTAGCTCTTCAGTTCGGAGGCCTCAATGGCAGCCGCATCTTCAAACTTGAGGTGCACTAGTAGCGCGCGGATCTGGTCGTCGGGCCACGCGTTCGGCAATTCAGCAACGGTCGCGACGGTTGTGACGATTAGCTCAAAGCTGGGCAACATGCGCGCAACAATAAGCACACCGCGGGGAATGCATCTCGTCTAACTGACATTCGGTAATGAGCTCAGTAGATCTTCAAGCATCCGACCGCGAGGTTGCCGGATGCTGCCAGACCTGCCATCAAGAAGTGGTCACCGCGATTGCGCGACCATCGGCACTGGCTACGCTGCTGGCGAAACCGCGCCAGCCCCCACATTACCCTGCCCACCGCTCGTCACATCGCCCCTATGAGAACCGCGTTGGTGGCATTGTGCGCCCTCAGCATGCTCGGGTGCGTTGCTCCGCAGCCGCGCCCGGCGACCACGAACACCACCTTTGTGGCTCCGCAGGGTCCTGCGGGAGAGCTCCCAGACGATGGCGCTGACTGGGTCCGGCTGACCTCGGGCGAATGGCTGAAGGGCAAAGTGCTGGGGTTGCGGCGCAACCAACTGCAGTTCAAGAGCGCGGTTTTGAAAGAGGCCACGATTCCGTGGTCGAAGGTCGCCGAACTGCACTCCCGTCGGACCGTGACGATTCTGCTCGACGGCCGCGAGCCGGCGTCTGGCGTGCTAAGCGTTCGTGGCGAGCAAGCAGAGCTCGACGGTGCCAGCAAACAGGTCTTCGATCGCCGCGACCTGCTGATCGTGTTGCCGGGTCAGGACCAGAGCACCGACTGTTGGTCAGGCAAACTGAGCTGGTCACTGACCAAAGCCAGCGGCAACACGTCGCGCCTGGAAAGTTCGCTGCTCGGCAAACTCAGCTGCGAGACCGCGAACACCCGCGGCGAAGCGAACTACACAGGAACGCAGAGCGAGGCCAACAGCATCAAGACGTCTGATCAGACGCGCGCCGATGGACGCTATGACGTGTTCGTTTCAGATCGTTTATTCCTGACCCCGCTGTCGTTCGAATACTTCCGCGACCCGTTCCAAAACATCGAGCAGCGGATCACGCCTTCGGCCGGTCTTGGCTACGAGTTCTTCCAGCGTGGCGGCGTCGAGTTGAACATCAACCTCAGCGCCGGCTGGCAGCGCACGGAGCTGGTCTCACTACAGCCGGGGCGATCGAACGCCACCGAGGAAGCAACTGGCGTGTTCGGCACCCAGTTGGACTGGGATCTGAGCGACTCAGTCGACCTCGAGTTCCAGTATGAGATCCAGGCGAACATCGAGCGCGTCACGGACTACAACCACAAGATGAGAGCAACGGTCTCGGTGGACCTGTGGGACAACCTCGACCTCGATGTCAGCGCCTTCTGGAACCGCACATCCGAGCCCGAGCAGCTGGCTTCCGGGGCCATGCCGGATCCCGACGACTACCGCCTCACGATCGGTCTCGGTTGGTCGTTTTAGATCTGACGTCGTGACGCGATCGAGCGACCCAACAGGCTGCCGACCGTAGCAGAGCGTTCACGCGGCGGGCCCTGATCTTCACCACCGGCCGTGCATCCACGACCTGTCGGCTGGCGTGGTGCTCCGGCACCACCTACAAAGAACGGCGTCTACTTCCGCGTCGACCGCGCGAGCGGCAATCCGTCATGACGTCCGCCAGCCCTTCATCTGCCGCATCGCCCTTATCTGCCGCATCGAACGAGCGCCCGGGTCGACTCGGCATGTTCGCCGGCGTGTTCACACCGAGCATCCTGACGATCCTCGGCATCATCCTGTTCCTGCGCGTCGGCTTCGTCGTCGGCAGTGCCGGTCTGGGCAAGGCACTGGTGATCATCGCGATCGCCAACGCGATCTCGGTATTGACGAGTATCTCGCTGTCGGCGATCGCAACCAGCCTGCGCGTCAAGGCCGGTGGCGACTACTACGTCATCTCGCGCACGCTTGGCCCGGCGTTCGGTGGCGCCTTGGGCGTCGTGCTGTTCCTGTCGCAGGCGGTGTCAATCGCGTTCTATGCGATCGGTTTTGGCGAGGCGACCGCGGCGCTGGTGCCCGACGCGCAGAGCTGGCTGCCGCAGGTGATTGCTGCTTCCGCCGTCGCGGTGCTGTTCGTGCTCGCCTGGGCGGGTTCGGACTGGGCGACACGTTTTCAGTATGTCGTGATGGCCGTGCTGTTCGCAGCGATCGTATCGTTCTTCGTCGGTGGCTTCGGCGCGTTCTCGGGTGAGCGGCTCGCGGAATCATGGGTCGGTAGCGACGAGATCCCGTTCTGGGTGATCTTCGCGATCTTCTTCCCGGCGGTCACTGGTTTCACGCAGGGCGTCAGCATGTCTGGCGATCTGAAGGACGCCGGTCGCAGCATTCCACGCGGCACCTTCTTGGCGGTCGGCATCTCGGCGGTCGTCTACGTCGCCGTTGCGTTCGTGTTCGCCGGAGCCATGCCGCTCGATGAGTTGTCGAGTGACTACAGTGCGATGCGCAAAGTGTCGTGGCTCGCTTGGCTCGCCGACGCCGGGGTGATCGCAGCCACGTTATCGTCGGCACTGGCATCGTTCCTCGGGGCGCCGCGCATCCTGCAGTCGATGGCCAAGGACAAGATCCTGCCTGGCCTGAGCTTCTTCGCCAAGGGCGCCGGCGCATCCGACAACCCGCGGCGTGCCGTGCTGCTGGCCGGGGTGATTGCCTTCGGGGTTATCGCGATCGGCAACCTGAACCTGATCGCGTCGATCGTGTCGATGTTCTTCCTGATCTCGTACGGACTGCTCAACTACGCGACGTTCTACGAGGTCCGCGGTCGCAGCATCTACTTCCGGCCGCGCTTCCGGTTTTTCCACAAGAACCTGTCGCTGCTGGGAGCGCTGGTCTGCCTGGTGGTCATGTTCCTGCTTGAGCCAATCGCGGCGGCGGCGGCGATCGGCTGGCTGTGGTTGACGTACTGGTTCCTGAAGCGAACCGTCAAGCACGAACGCTGGGCCGACAGCAGCCGCTCGATGCGCTTCCAGAGCGTGCGCAACCACCTGATCGCAATCGATGCAGACCAGGAAGGACTGCGCGACTGGCGACCGGTGCTGTTGGCGTTCTCGTCGAACCCCGAGCGGCGCGAACGCTTGCTGCGCTTCGCCAAGTGGCTAGAAGGCGAGAGCGGTCTATGCATCGCCGTGCAGTTGCTCGAGGGCTCGGGAGCGGAGGTCCGCCGACTGAAGCCGCAGGTCGAGGCCGAACTGCAGCGCGACATCCGCTCGCGCAAGATCCAGGCCTTCCCGCTGGTCATTGCGGTGCCCGACCTAGCGACGTCGTTGCCGGTGTTGCTGCAGAGCATCGGCCTCGGCCCCATCCGAGCCAATACCGTGCTGCTCAACTGGTTCGACGGACCACAGGGACCAGCTGGCGAAACCGACATGCGCAGCTACGCGCGCTACCTACAGACGGCGCTCGCGTGCGGCTACAACGTCGTGGTGCTCAAGGCGACAACCGAGGAATACGCGTCGATCGCCGCGCTGCCCGCCGAGCAGCGGCGCATCGACGTGCTCTACCTCGGCGACGCAACTAGCCGCCTGATACTGCTGTTCGCGTATCTGATGACGCGCACCGAGACCTGGGCGCGAGCCAAGATCCGGGTGCTGACGCCCGCCATCGAGGGCCAGGACACTGCCACCACCCGAGCCGAACTAGCGCAACTGCTTGACGAAGTGCGCATCGAGGCCAGCATCGACCTGCTACCGGCAGCGACCCTGACGGCGACGGCCGAAGCGGCCCGCGGCGCGGCAACCGTGCTGTTGCCGTTCCACTTCCGCAAGGAACAGATCGTCGGACCGTTCCGCGAACAGAACCTGACCGACATGCTCGACCAGTTGCCGATGACGGCGTTCGTACTGGCGGCCCAGGAAGTCGTTCTCGATGCCGATCCAGAAGAGGGAGTGCACGGTGAAATCGCCGACGCGCTCGACGAAGCCGAGCGCACTAGAAAGAGTGCGGCACGGGTCGAGCGCAGTGCGGCAGGTGCGCTAGATCTGCTAGCAGCCAGCCGTTCAGCCGTCGACCACGCCATTGCCGAGGGCGTCGAGGGCAACGAGCTGGCGAAGCTGCAGAAGGAGTTGCTCGCGGCAGAACAGGCGGCGCAGCGCTCGGCGCGACGGGTCGCTGGCACCAAGGTCAAGGCGGAAGCCGCCGAGAGCGAGGCGCGCAAGTTGACCGGCGAACCGCGGGCCGAAAAGGAAGCTGAGTCCGAGGATCCGCCGACGAGCTAAACCGCTTACGAGGCGTTGCTCGCCGGCGAAGAGATGCCGTGCCGCGGGCCACCGATGGTAGAGGCCGCCCTGGGTTGTATTACCGACTGCCGTGGCCCAAATCGCCGGCTGTGTCTTCGACCTCAACAGCCGCTTCACATTCCCTGCCAACCCTCGCGCTGCTGCCTGGGCTCGGCGCCGACGCGCGGCTATTCGAAGACCTTCGGCCGCACGCACCTGCGTTCGTGACCCCGGACTGGCCGGCGCCGCTGCAACGCGAGAGCCTGCACGACTACGCGGCCCGCTGCCAACTAATCATGTGCCCTGGCCGATGGCGGACCAAACTTAGAGATGCTGCTCAGGGTCTCTCTAGGTCCATCAGAAGACGCTAGTCCGTCGCCGCCGCGAGAACCGGGAGCTGGTGAGCGTGTGCTACAGGCGACGGGAATGGCCTGACAACTCCTGGCGCGCAAGACGCGATACCGACGGTCGGTCCGCGCCAGGCCGTCGCCTCAGAGCAAGGACTGAAATCGGGACGCAGTGACCCCAACGCCTGCCAAGTACCGAGAACCGGCCGGTTTTCGCTACGGCAAATATGATTCAAGAGTCTTCAGAGTTAAGACTTACACCCACCCATAATAATTGCACAGATCATTAGAAATTCGCTACTCTTCTCGGGCCTCGCGCGATGGCGTGCGGCAACTCTCGTCTCAAAACCTGTTCTTAGGAAACACCCCATGCGCCTTTCATTCATCACTCTGGCCGCCGTCAGCCTTGCTGGCACCGTCGCCGCCCAGATGCCACTGCCGCCCGCCGGCAACTTCTTTACCGGCGGCACGACCCGCGGCTTCTACTTCCAGTGCCCGACGCCTTGCATCGTCACTGGCCTCGCGGTGCCGGACATCACGGCCCCGATCCAGGTTGTGGAGTTCATTGACTTTGGCTTGACGGCACCGCCAGCCTTCGCCGCGTCAGTCTTGGGCACGCAGATGTTCTACGACAACACCACTGCCGCTCAGTCGATCATCCCGGTCAACATCCCGCTTGTTGCGGGCAATTGGTACGGTGTCCTCGGTTGTGGTAACGCGGCCGTCGGCGCGACCACGTCGCAGAACCCCTACAGCAACCAGGGCGGTCCGTTCACCAGCGACATTCTCGGCATTCCGGTCGACATCGATCGCTTGCTGACGCAAACGCCGATTGGCTCGAACGGCGGCAACCAACTCTGCTCATCGGAGCCCGGCGGCACGATCTCGCGCGTCGAGGTCTACATCGCCCCCGCGGCAGGCCTCTTCGCCACCTTCGCAGCGACGTCGCCGACCACCGGCGCCTCGCCGCTGACGGTCAGCTTCGCGGACGGCTCGTTCACGGACGACCCAGCTGGAATCGCCACCTGGGCATGGGACTTCGACAACGACGGCATCGTCGATTCGACCGCCCAAAACCCCAGCTTCACCTTCAACACGTGTGGCTCGTTCGACGTCACGCTGACGGTCACGGACTTGGTTAACCCAAGCTCAAGCGCCACCAGCGTTGGCTTGGTCAACACCGACCTAGTCGTCGCTTCCTACACGGTCTCGGCGCTTGCCCCTCAAGTCTGGCAGTTCACCGACACCTCGGTGCCGACGCCGACCTCGTGGGCATGGGACTTCGATAACGACGGCATCGTCGATGACACCAACCAAAACGGCATCTACGTCGCCTTGACGGCTTCGACCTGCCTGAGCCTGCCGTCCGTGTCCTTCACGGCGACGCTGGCCTGCAACTCCGACAACACGACCGGTCCGGTGTTCGCAGCCGCGAACTCCTTCATCGGCGAAAGCGGTGGCGGCAACGGTACGGCTAGCTCCGCCGGCGTCGGCAACTACTTCGACATCGAAGTCACCAACCCCGAAGGCATCAACGTTTGTGGCCTCGGTGTCGCACCGTACTCGTTCTCCGGCGCGTTTGACTGCAACGTCTACATCACCGACGGCACGCACCTTGGCAAGGAAGGCGTAACAACCGCATGGTCGCTCGCCGGCAGCGGTGTTGGCACGGCAACGGGCGCAGCCTTCACGGCTCCCGAGATCATTGGTGTTGGCATGGGCCAGCCCTTCTACCTGCCGCCCGGTAACTACGGCGTTGCAATGTTCATCAGCATCCCTGGTGGTGGCTTGGCGAACATCGCGTACACGAACGGCCCGGCAACGGCGCCTTACATTGGCACGGACCTGACCATTCACCCTGCTGGTGTTGGTAGCTCGTCAACGTCTGAGCTCGGCCCGGTCGCGTTCACGCCGCGCCTGTTCAACGGCGGCTTCTTCTACGATGTCTGCAGTGCCAGCCAGAGTGCCGCGACTGGCTACTACGCCACCGGCTGCCCGGGTTCGCTCGGCGTTGTCGCTGGTATCGACGTGGCTGCCATGCCGACGCTCGGCGGCACCTACTCGCTCGACGTCACCAACATGCCGGCTCCCGGCATTGGCGTGATGATGACCGGCATCAGCAAGGACTTCTACGTTGGCCTGCCGCTGCCGTTGGACCTTGGCATCGTTGGTGCAGCGGGTTGTCTCCTGCAACAAAGCGCCGACCTCACCAGCACGATCATCGCCGTCGGCACCACCGCGAACTGGACGTTCCCGATCCCGAACAACCCGTTGTTCGCTTGCTTCCAGCTCTACAACCAGGCAGCGGTCCTCGACCTCAGCGCCAACGGCCTCGGCTTCTCGTTCTCGGACGCGCAAGCTGCCGTAGTCGGCAACTAGTCGACCCCGCCCGCCGCCAGCCGTGCGATTAGCACGGTCGGCACGCGGCGGTGCCTAGCGCACCGCCGCGCGATCTTGCGCAGTGCACTCGCACTCGCGCTGATCGAACCCGCCGCCCAACGTGACGGCATGACCATCTCGGTTCGCCTCTAGGTTCGCCTTAGGCGCCAAGAACCAAGAGCGAGTCGACGACCCGATCGTGCCGCTCTGAAGTGCGTGCTTGGGTCGTGATCATCGATGCAAATCGGTGCGACTGGCGCCAGCTAGCGGAATGAATGGGGATTTCAACGGACTGCTGGTGTCACTGACTGAGCCGAACACGGGTAGCGTGCAACGATCGAGCAACCGACGGCGGTGGATGCTGTTGCGAAGGCGTGATGTGAATAGGAAGCCATGAAATGGACCGAACTGGACTCTGCGACCATCACGAGCCTCCTCAAGAGTGATGGCGCCGAGCAGGCCGCGCAGCAACTCTCGTTGATGAAGCCCTGTGATGCAGCAGAAGTCATTCGGTCCCTTCCTCAGCCGATGCGGCACCTCGCGTTGCTGGCGCTACCTGACGCCACGGCAGCAGATCTTCTCGAAGAGCTGCCCGACGACATGGCTGCCGCCACAGTGATGCAGATGGACCCCGGCCGCGCCGCCGCGATGGTGCGTGAGATGACCAGCGACGAGGCGGCAGACCTGCTCCAAGATGTCGCTCCGTCTCACGCCGAACACATCCTCTCCAAGTTCGCCCCAGCAGAGGCTGCTGCCGCACGCTCGCTCCTGGTCTACGCAGACGACACCGCGGGCGGCTTGATGCAGACGGAGTTCATCGCCATCGAAGAGGGCATGGCTGCTGGCGACGTGGTGCGCCATCTTCGAGAGCAGGCCACAACCTACGCGGATTATCCGGGGTCCTACCTCTACGTGGTCGACGCCAACCGCAAGCTCATCGGAGTTGCCAGTCTTCGGTCGCTGTTGCTATGCGACGCAGAGACTCCCATGGCAACCGTCGCGTGCACAGACCTGGTGACGGCGCTGACGAGCCTTCCCGGCGTAGACTTGCTCAAGCTCTTCCGTCGCTTCCATCTACTGGCAGTACCCGTCGTCGACGCAACCAACCTAGTACTAGGCGTGGTTACGCAGCAGGATGCGATGCGTTTTGCTGAAGAAGATGCGGATGAGGAGATGCTGCGACTCTCTGGCATCTCTGGCGGTGACGAGTTCCGAGACATGCCCTGGCACCAGCGTTCGTCCCGGCGACTCTCGTGGCTGAGCGTGAACGTTCTTCTAAACGTCGCGGCGGCGAGCGTCATCGCCCTCTACCAGGAAACGCTGCGGGAGGTGATCGCGCTCGCAGTGTTCCTGCCAATCATCTCTGACATGAGTGGCTGCTCCGGGAACCAAGCAGTCGCCGTCAGCATTCGTGAGCTGTCCGTAGACCGCATCAAGGCCACGAACGTCCTTTGGGTGCTGCGCAAGGAACTCGCGGTCGGTTGGGTCAACGGTCTGGCGCTTGGAATCCTTGTCGGCCTGATCGCTTGGCTATGGCAAGGCAATGCGACCTTGGGCGCCATCGTCGGCGGCGCGCTCTGGGTCAACACGCTTGTCGCCGTGTCGATTGGTGGCGTGGTGCCGCTCATCCTGAAGCATTTCGGCAAGGACCCCGCCATTGCGTCGAGTCCGATTCTCACGACGCTCACGGACATGTGCGGATTCTTCGTGGTGCTTGGTGCCGCGAGTCAGTGCGTGGATTTGCTGAAGTAGCTGCTTGCCGCAAACACCGCGACGCCATCGTCAAAGAAAGGCCCGCGACGGCAGCGCCAACAGCTCGCACGAGAATGCCACCGCGGAAACAGCCACCACGTGTGGACACGACCAAAGGGCTCGCAACGATGGTGTGTATGGCCAATATAATCCTCGTGTCGAATCGCCTGCCGATGCGCATCAACGAAGACGGCAATCCGACTCGCACGCAGGGAGGACTCGCTTCGGGGTTGGTCGGCGCCGGCATTGACGCACTGTGGGTCGGCTGGTCGGGCGCCCCCATCGAACAGCACGAGGATCTCGACAAACTGCGCGAGCGCCTCAGCGAACTGAATGTCGCCCCCGTATTTCTGACCGAGCAAGAACTCGACACCTACTACGAGGGTTACTCCAACGCGACGCTGTGGCCGCTGCTGCACTCGATGACCAATCGCGTCGCCCTCAGCCCGGATTGGTTTCAAAACTACGAAGCCGTCAACAAGCGCTTCGCCGAAGTGGTGCTGCTTCACGCCAAGCCGGGTGACACCGTCTGGATCCATGACTTCCACCTGTTCCTGTTGCCGCGCATCTTGCGCGACGCGGGAATCGACCTTCGCATTGGTTTCTTCTTGCACACGCCATTCCCGAGCAGCGACCTGTTTCGCATCCTGCCGGAACGCGAAGCCTTGCTGACTGGCTTGCTTGGTGCCGACCTGATTGGCTTCCACACGTATGGCTACCTGCGGCACTTTCGCTCGACCTTGCTGAGAGTTCTCGGCGCCGAGTCCGAGGTCAACTCGGCGCGCCAATTTGATCACATCGCGCAACTCGGTGTGCACCCAATTGGCCATGACCACGCGGGCTTCGCGGCGGCTTTGGCATCCCCCCAATTCTCGCAATCCCTGGCAGACCACCAAAGCCAGTTGGGATCACGACGACTCGTGCTCGGAGTCGAACGCCTTGACTACACCAAGGGCATCCCGCAGAAACTCGCAGCCATTCGCCACTTCTTGCTCGACCATCGAGAATGGCGCAAGCGGGTGCTGTTTGTGCTGATTGCGGTGCCTTCGCGACAGGGCATCAGCGAATACGATGAGCTGACCGAAGAGGTGCAACGCGAAGTCGGCGCCATCAATGGCGAGTTCGGCGCCATTGGCTATGTGCCCCTTCAATTCTTGCACCAGAGCTTCCCGCAAACCGAACTCGCCGCTCTCTACGCGCTCGCAGACATTTGCTTGGTCACGCCGCTGGTCGACGGCATGAACCTGGTTGCCAAGGAATACATCGCATGCAAAACAGTCTGCAACGAGGCCAAACCAGGCGTGCTGGTGCTGAGTGAGTTTGCGGGCGCGGCGCACGAGATGTCCGATGCGCTGCTGGTCAATCCACATGATGTTGGCGCAGTCGCCACAGCGATCGCAGATGGCCTCGAGATGTCCGATCATGAACGGCGACGACGCACCGAGGCGATGGGACCACGACTGATTCGCAACGACGCCAACGCCTGGGCGCGACGGTTTCTCGGCGCGCTCGAGAACGCAGCGGTCACCATCAAGGCCAAAGAACGCGACTCACTGGAGGAACTCGCAAAGACCTTTGCCAACGCAGTGCGCAGCGGCAAGCGAGTGGCGTTGTTTCTCGACTACGACGGCACGCTGCGGGGCTTCACTAGCAACCCGGCCGATGCGGTGCCCAGCGAGGAGTTGCGCACCCTATTGCGCGATCTGGCCAGTCACGAACTCGTCAACGTTGCCATCGTCAGCGGTCGCCCAGGCGACTTCCTTGAGCAGCACCTCGGAGATCTCGGCCTCGACCTGGTTTGCGAGCACGGCTTCCGCTGGCGTCGCATCGGCAGCGAGCAATGGGAGCCCGTGCTACCCGGAGTCAACGTCGCCTGGAAAGACCTCGTGCGCCCAGTATTGGAACGAGCCGCCGACAACACCCCAGGCAGCTCGCTCGAAGAGAAGCACTCGGCACTGGTGTGGCACTATCGCCGCGCCGACCCGGAGTTTGGTCCCTGGTGCGCGAACAACCTACTGTCCGAGATCACCGACGTCACCGCGAGCCTGCCGGTGGTCGTGCACCACGGCCACAAGATCGTCGAGATCGCCAGCCAACTGGTCAGCAAGGGCGCCGTCGTGCGCCGCCTGATCGCGGAGTATGGACCTGCAATTGGCTTGGCAGCTGGTGACGACCAAACCGACGAAACCATGTTCGCCCTGCAACCCGACATGGTCATCGACTTGCACACCGTGTGCGTCGGTGACGGGCCCAGCCGAGCCCGCTGGCGTTCGGACATGCCGCGCTTGCGCTCCTTCCTCGAAGCCCTCCTGACGCAACTCAATGCCTGAACTCACCTCTCCTATGGATTCTGACTACCATCACGGCGTGATCGGCAATGGTCGATCCGCAGCATTGATCGAACCAGACGGCACCATCGTGTTTGCGTGCCTGCCAGACTTCGACTCGGGCACGATCTTCGCGCGCCTACTCGACACCGAACGCGGCGGTTCGTTTGGCATCGAGATGGAAGATGGCCGCGCCGTAGCCCAATGCTATGAGCGCCGAACCAACGTGCTGGTCACGACGTTTGAAGGTCCTTCGGGTTCGTTTCGCGTCATCGACTTCATGCCGCGCTACACGTGGGACGGACGCGCCGGCGCCTACAGCGATGCGCCACCGGACATCGTGCGGCTGGTCGAACCACTGCACGGCAACCCGAAGATTCGCGCGCGGTATGACCCAAGGCCAGAGTACAGCCGATTTGCCACGACCCACGACATCGACGGCCAACGTATCAAATCGATCACGCGCGGCGAAGTGCAACCACAGACCGACCACAACCGCCGCAAGTCGGACGTTCGCAGTATCTACGAGTCGCTCTACCTCTACACCGATCTCGATCCGGGCCAAGTCCTGGCGGGCGAGGTGATGGCCCTCGATCGCGCGCGCTACTTCGTGGTCAGCTACCACGACAAGGTGCAGGAGCCATCGGCCGATACGATCAACCTGATGTTGCAGCGCACGCGGGCCTACTGGCTGCTGTGGGCAGCCCGCACGACACTGCCGTCACGCTACGCCGAAGAAGTTGCCCGCAGCGCCCTGACGCTGCGCATGCTGCAATTCGATCCAACCGGCGCACTCGTCGCCGCAGTCACGACCTCGATGCCAGAGACGATCGGCGAAACGCGCAACTGGGACTATCGCTTCTGTTGGATTCGCGATGCTTCGATGACCGTTTCCGTGTTGCGCCGAATCGGTCATCCAGTCATGGCCAAGCGCCTGATTGACTGGGTGCTGCGCACGGTACCTACCAAAGACGACCAGCTGCAGATCATGTATGGACTGCGCGGCGAGAAGCATCTGCACGAAGAGACGCTGGACCACCTCGCCGGATACCACGGCTCGAAGCCAGTTCGCATTGGCAACGCGGCGCACACCCAGAAGCAACACGACATCTTTGGCGTCATGCTCGACGTGGTCTACCAAGACCTGTTGCTGCGCGACCGCACCCCGGAAGCACTGGACCAATTGTGGACGCGAGTTCGCGCCGAGGTTCGCACGGTCACGGAGACCTGGCATTCGCCGGATCGCGGCATTTGGGAAATCCGCGGCGCACCCCGCCACTTCGTCTTCTCCAAGGTGCTGTCGTGGGTCGCGATCGATCGCGGGGTCAAGATTGCCCACCTGCTGGGCAAGACGGAATGGGCAGCACCGCGCGAGCGACTAGCAGCGGAGATGCATAAAGACATCTGCAAGCACGGCTGGAGCGATGAGGCAGGAGCCTTCACGCAGAGCTACGGCGTGCTCGATCTGGATGCTTCGAACCTGTTGCTGGCCGACTATGGATTCTTGGCGCCGACGGACCCCCGCTTCATCAAAACCGTCGAACGCACCGAACAAGAACTCGGCCGCGACGGCCTGCTGTATCGCTACAAGAACAAAGACGACTTCGGCTTGCCGAGCAGTGCCTTCACGGTCTGCTCTTTCTGGTTGGTGAAGGCGCTCGCACTGATCGGCAAGCGCAAGAAGGCGCGGCACCTGTTCGAGCAGCTGCTCGCGGCAGCCAACCCGCATGGCCTGTTTGGCGAAGACCTCGACTTCAAGACCAGGCGGCAACTCGGCAACTTCCCGCAAGCGTATAGCCACCTCGCGCTGATCGACTGCGCCCTAGAATTGGACGGGCTAGAATTGGACGGGGAAGACGATCACGACCCCGACATCTTGATCGGAGCCTGATCGACTTCCAGGTCGGCAGGCAGGTTGCGGTTGCTGGCGGCACCAATGCCAGCAGCCGATCGATCCGCGCCTGCGGTTCCAACTGCCACTGCCACGTGCGCCGAACCGTCAGGCGGCTTGAAGTCCAAGTCGGACACCTGCCTCACGCATGTCGGCAGGACGTAAAGTGTTACGAAAGAAAATCGGCAACTCAAGGGAGCCTATTCTTGGTGGTCAGCCGTCCAAATCGGGTCCACTCAAAATCGTGTCCGTATTCGGGCTTGATGCCTCCTCCGTAATCCGCCTCGGGAATCCCATGAAGACTGCTCTTGTTATCTGCGCCCTAGCCTCCACCGCGATGGCGCAATTCAGTGTCGGCCCGCAAACGGCCACCTACAACGCCGCGGCCTCCCGCGGTTTCAACTTCGTCGCCAACGTCGCCTTCACCATCGACCAACTAGACGTGCCAACGGACAACCAGCTTGCTGGCGACCTGGCTTCGTACTACGTCGAAGTCAATGGCGCGCAAGTGTTCCTGTCTGTTAACCAGCCAGGCGCCGTCTTGACCCCCGGCATTCCACAGATCCAGATTGGCGACGCTGTCACCATCGTGGGCCACTGGAACAGTCTTACTCAAGCCCACAACTCCTACGCGGCTGGCGCGCCATTGACGGCGAACCTCCAAGGTGTTCCGCACACGTTCTACCGTGCTGCCGCCGGCTTCATTGCCGCTCCGGGCTTCGTTGGCGGCGGCTTCGGCGGCGGCTTCAGCGGCTCGATGGGCCGTTGCGACGTCTACACCTCCCCTGTTGTGGGAGCGGCTCTGAACACGTCCTACGGCGCCAGCTGCGGCGGCAACGGCTCAAACCCCGCGTTCTACGAGTTGTTCGCTGACGCCACCGTGGCAAACGCGACGCTGAACGATGGCACGCTAATCCTGACCGCAGGTGCTAGCGGCTACCAAGGCGCTTGGGCGCCCGCCACTGCAGCTGCGTTGTTCGTTGCGCCAACGGCTGCTGCGATCCCAATGGCCACCGGTGACGATGGCCAAGTGACCTACACCCCGGCCTTTGGCCCGATGCCGACGCCGTATGGCCCGCAAGCGAGCCTGCAAGTCCACGGCAACGCCATCATCGGCTTCGGTGGTGCAGCTATTACGTACCCGGGAACCAACAGCTACACCCCCACGGGCCCCGGCTTCGCCGGCAATCTCGGTGGCGGCCTCTACGCTTGGCACGACTACAACATCAATGAAACTGGAAGTGGCCAGATCCTCGCCGAAGAAGTCGGCAGCACCCTCTACATCACCTGGGATGGCGTCGAGAGCTACTCGAGCCCAACCGTGCTGAACCCCAGCACGCTACAGTTCCAGATCAACCTGACGACTGGCGACGTGCGGATCGTCTTCTTCAGCATCGACGCCAATGCGACGAGCACCTTTGGCTCGGCTCACCTCGTTGGTGCGGTCGCTCCGGGCGGCTCGGCTGACCCAGGCTCGATCGACCTTCTGACGGCAACGGCGCAGGAACTGACGATGATCACGGCGACGCTCGATCTAGAACTCGTTGGCACCACCCGCCCGATCATCGGCACCAACTGGGACCTGACGACCAACAACATCGAAGCAGTGTCGCCATTCGGCATCACCTTCTTCGGTGACCGCGCCGCGGTTGCGCTGCCACTGACCGCCATTGGCCTGGCTGCCCCTGGCTGTGACATCAACCTGAGCACCTTGCTCGGCAACATCACCGGTATCGCCGCTGCTGGCTCGGCGACGATCTCGCTCGCTTTGCCGAACGACC
>JBNMNW010000051.1:0-24986 GCA_051278165.1 Planctomycetota bacterium
AGCTGATCACCGGTTGGGTGATGGTGAGTTCGTGACCCTTCTGCTGCATGCGATCGTTCACCTTGACCAGCTCGTTCTCGACAATGCGTTGCATGTCTTCCTTGGTGAGCTGGTTGAAGATGATGATCTCGTCGAGACGGTTGATGAACTCTGGGCGGAAGTGGCGTTCCACTTCTCCCATGATCATGTCCTTCATCTTGTCGGAGCCGGATTGGCCGCCGCCCTTGCCGAAGCCGAGGCCAGTCGAGTTCTTGATCAGGTTGGCGCCGATGTTCGACGTCATGATCACGATCACGTTGCGGAAGTCGATGTGGCGACCGAACGAGTCGGTCAGTCGACCTTCTTCCATGATCTGCAGGAGCATGTTGAAGATGTCCGGGTGAGCCTTCTCGATCTCGTCGAGCAGGACCACCGAGTATGGACGCCGGCGAACCTTCTCGGTCAGCTGGCCGCCTTCCTCGTAGCCGACGTAGCCCGGAGGCGCGCCGACGAGTCGGGAGGCGTTGTACTTCTCCATGTATTCGGACATGTCGATCTGGATGATCGAGTCCGCACTGCCAAACATGAACTTGGCGAGGCACTTCGACAGCCAAGTCTTACCGACACCCGACGGGCCGAGGAACACGAACGAACCCATCGGGCGGTTCGGGTCCTTCAGTCCGGCGCGCGAGCGGCGCACGGCCTTGGCGATCGACTTGATCGCGGCATCTTGGTTGATGACTTCCTCGGCGAGCTCGTTCTCCATGTTGAGGAGGCGATCGGCTTCGGCCTGGTCCAAGCGCTGTAGCGGCACACCCGTCATCTTGGAGACGGTTTCGGCGATGACTTCTGCATCGACCTGGCCACCCGATTCACGCGAGTTCTCACGCTCACGCCATTCGCGTTGGATCTCTTCCTTCTTCTTGGAGAGCTTGAACGCCTGGTCACGCAGGTCGGCAGCACGTTCGAAGTCTTGGCCGGCGACGGCCTCTTCCTTCTCCTTGCTGAGTCGCGTGACTTCGGTGTCCATCTCTTGCAGGTCTGGCGGCGCCGTCATCGATTTGATGCGGATGCGTGCACCAGCCTCATCGATGACGTCGATTGCCTTGTCCGGCAGGAAGCGGCCCGTGATGTAGCGCGTGCTCATCTCGACAGCGGCCTCGAAGGCTTCGTCGGTGTAGGTCACGCGGTGGTGGGCTTCATACTTGTCGCGCAGACCCTTGAGGATCTCGACCGTTTGTTCTGGGGTCGGCGGCTCGACGTTGACGCACTGGAAGCGACGCTCAAGCGCGCCGTCCTTCTCGATGTACTTGCGGTACTCGTCGAGCGTGGTCGCGCCAATGCATTGCACTTCGCCACGCGATAGCGCGGGCTTCAGCACGTTGCTGGCATCGATCGCGCCTTCAGCGCCACCGGCACCAACGAGCGTGTGCAATTCATCAATGAACAGCATCACGTCCTTGGCGCGGCGCACCTCGGTCATGACTGCCTTGATGCGCTCTTCGAATTGGCCGCGGTATTTGGTTCCGGCAACCATCATCGCGAGGTCGAGAACGACCAGGCGCTTCCTGCGCAGGATCTCAGGCACCGTGCCCTTGACGATATGTTGGGCCAAACCCTCGACGATGGCAGTCTTGCCAACGCCAGCCTCACCGAGCAACACGGGGTTGTTCTTGGTGCGGCGTGACAGGATCTGGATGACACGCTCGATTTCGTCGTCGCGTCCAATGACCGGGTCGAGTTTGCCCTCGCGGGCTAACACTGTCAGGTCACGGCCGAACGAATCGAGTGCCGGAGTTTTGCTCTTTTGGTTGCCCGAGGGCGAACCGGAAGCGCTGCCCGATGAGCCGCCGCCTCCAGAGGATTCAGGTCCATCGTTGTCGTCGTCACCGCCTTCCGAAGCGCCGAGGAACTCAAGCACCTCTTCGCGGACTTCGTCCAGCTTGATCCCCAAATTCATCAGGACTTGGGCCGCGATACCTTCGTTCTCGCGGATCAAGCCGAGCAGTAAGTGCTCGGTCCCGATGTAGTTGTGGCTGAGTTGGCTGGCTTCCTCGAGCGAGAGCTCTAGTACCTTCTTCGCCCGTGGCGTGAAGGGCAGCTGACCCATGGTGACCATAGAAGGGCCCGTCTTGACGATCTTCTCGACCTCATGACGGATTTTTTCGAGGTCGATCGACATGTTTTTCAACACGTTCGCGGCGACCCCGCTCCCTTCTTGGACGAGTCCGAGCAGAATGTGCTCGGTCCCGATGTATTCGTGGTTGAACTTCATGGCCTCTTGACGGGCGAAGCTCATGACCTTTTTTGCGCGGTCTGTGAAGCGATCAAACATGCTGTAAACCTCGGTGGGCTCTTGCTGTACCGATCTAATGATCGGATGCCAGGGGTATAGGATGAACTCGACTTGCAGATCCAGGGTCGCAAGCGCGACTCCGGGGAATTTCTGCGGTTCCCCTTAATGTTCAGATCCTTTGCAAAAAGCCCTCTGGCCCCCAGTGGTAGGGGGTTGGGCTCGGTTGAGGCGTGTGCCAGTCGACGAATAGGGTGGCGAAACGCTCAAAAAAAGCTCCCCAAATCGAGGCCTCGAAATCGGCCCGAAAGTGGCCTCGGTAGCGGCGCAAGCCGAACGGAACGGGCCAGACCGCCGTTCGTTCGCTGCTGTCGCCGCGGCCGTGAGGCGGGCGAACATGTGTCTGATGGGCGTCAATGACGGGGCTATGGCGAGCAGCCGAGCAGTTCTCGCAGCAACTGTGCCCGGCGCTGATCGCGTTCTTCGGGCGCCAGAGTCTGGTGCGTGTAGCGCTGCAGGTGTGCCGGTTGCGACAGCAGCAGTGCTTGGTTTACGGCGGTGATCGAGAAGCCTTCGACCAGTTGCGTGTGGATGCCGAAGCGCAGCGCCGACAGGCAGCCGAGTGCTTCTTCACTGGTGAGGATCTGGGCGCGTTCGAGCGTGCCGAGGGCGCGGTGCACGCGGTCGAGGGTGCGGACGCGGGCGGCGCCGCGCAGCAGGGCTTCGCGCACTTCACGTTCCCACTGCACGATTCGGCCGACGGCTAGCATGACGTCGCCCTGGATCTGGCCCTCGTCGCGGCCGAGCGTGATCTGGTTGGAGACCTGATAGAAGTCGCCAAGGGCTCGACTGCCTTCGCCATACAGACCACGAACGGCGAGGCTGATCTTCTGGGCGACGTTGGTGGCCTTATCAATCTCTTCTGACCAGACCAATCCGGGCAGGTGCAGCATCACCGACAGGCGCAGTCCGGTGCCGGTGTTGGTGGGGCAAGACGTCAGGAACCCGAACTCTTCGGACCACGCCATCGGCAGCCGCTGCATCAGCAGATCGTCGAGTTTCTCCATGCGCGCCCAGATCTGTTCTGGCTGCAGGCCGGAGCCGAACACCTGAATGCGCAGGTGGTCTTCTTCGTTGATCATGATTGCGACGCTTTCGTTGGCGTCGACGGCGACGCCGGTGTGGCGTTGGCTGCTAGCCAGTTCGCGGCTGATCAGATGGCGTTCGACTAGCATCGAGCGTTCGAGTTCTTCGATCGGCTCGAGGTCGTGGATGCTCAGGTGCTCGGGCAGCCCCGGCTTGGCCAGACGCTCGGTAATGAACGAGTAGAGGCGTTCGGACTCGCTGTCGTCGAGGCTCGGTGCGAACGAGAAGCCCTGCAGGTTGCGGGCTAGGCGAACGCGTGTGCAGATCGCGATGTCATTCTCGGGACCGGTGCCCTCGAGCCAAGCGCCCGGTTGGAAATCGCTGCCATTGCCACCAGAGCCAGAATCGTCGCCGCTGCCGCCAGAGCGGCCTCGACCTCGACCAGAACTACCACGTTGCTTGCCCATCAGTTTGTTCGTCGATTGCTTAGCTGACGCCCAGAATCGCTAACGCTCAGAATCACCGCCGATATCACCGCCGATATTATCGTCGAACGTGTCACTGCGCTCGGCTCGCCGCAGGTCGTCGCGTAGTTGCGCCGCCTCTTCGTAGCGTTCGCCGCGCACCGCGTCTTCAAGCTTCTGGCGGAGATCGGTCAGATCCGGTGTGTCAGCGTATTCGGGCGTTTCCGCCATCGTGCTCGGCAAGCGACCCGTGTGGGCTTGTGCCTCATGAATGCGCTGGAGCAGTGGCATCAGTTCGTGGCGGAACGCGTCGTAACAACGCGGGCAACCGAGGCGCCCCTTGTTGCGGAACTCGGCCGGCTCGAGCCCACAACCAGGGCAGCATTCTGTGCGCGGTGTGTTGCGGCGCTCGGGCTTGATGCCGCCGAGCAGGTCTTCGAGCATCTCCGCCGCAAATTTGGTCGTCTTCGGCGGTGTGACGCCTAGTTGCTCGGCGCATTCAGCGCAGACATGCTGGGAGCCGGTCACTGAGCCTTCACTCAGATCCATGACCACAATGGTGGCGATCGCCTTCTGGCACGCGGTGCAGTACTGCATGTGCGCCTTTACCTTAGCCCTGACTGGTCTGAGCCGCACGCCGTTCGCGCAGCAAGGAGTGGAACTCCAGTGCCCGTGCCCGGAAGTTGGGATACTGATCGAACGATGCGAAGGCCGGACTGAACAGAACTGCGTCGCCAGGCCGGGCCGCTGCGAGTGCCGCCGGCAGAGCGTCGCGCAACCACTCGTGGCTGGTAGTCGGAATGCTCGAAAGCTTGGCCATAGGCCCTGCTGCGGCCCCAAACACGTGTGCGGACGCTGCGTGCAGGGCCACCATTTCGGCGACGCTTTGGTGGTCGCCGTCTTTGCTCTTGCCGCCGCCAAGCCAGTGCACGCGCCGGTCTTTTGACAGCGTCTTGAGGGCCTGCCGGGTGGACTCAAGCTGAGTCGAAATTCCGTTGTCGTAGATCTGAACACCCGACACCGTGGTCAGCAACTGCAGCCGGAACGGTAGCGGCGACGCGGTGGCCAAGGATAAACCGGTCCGGTGCGCGTCGGCGCCGAGCCAGATCGCGGCGAGGCTGGCCGCGAGCGCGTTCTCGACTTGGAAGTCGCCGAGCAGCCGCATCGCGTGTTGGTGCAAGATCGTGATCGCGTCGTCGCGGCCCGGCCGCACGCGGACGTAGCCGTGCTCGATGCCGGCACTGCCGGGACCGGGAGGCTCGGTGGCGAAGTAGCCGCGTTGCTTGGCCTCGGTCGCAAACGCGTTGGCGACCGGATCATCCGCGGCGTGCAGCACAAACTCGGTTGCACAACTGGCCAGACGCGCCTTGGCGCTGTGGTAGTTGGCGAGCGTGCCGTGACGGTCGATGTGGTCGCTGCCCATACGGGTGAACACGGCGCCGTACACGCGGCGATGCGCGGCGAATCGTTCGAGTTGGAAGCTCGAAACTTCGAGCACCGCGACTTGCTGTGCTCGCCAAGCGGCAACGTCAGCGAGCAAGCTGTGGCCAATGTTGCCGCCGAGCAGCGAATCGAGTCCGGACGCCATCAGCGCCCGGTGCAGCAGTGTCGCTGTCGATGATTTGCCGTTGGTGCCGGTGATCGCGACGACGCGGCCGGGGTATGCGGCGAGGAATAGCTCGCATTCCTGCGTGCACGGGATGCCGCGCACGAGCGCTTCTTGGCGCAAGGGGTTGTGATCGGGAACGGCTGGGCTCGTGACCACCAGGTCGATGCCGTCGAGCAGCGCGAGGTCCTCGCGACCTAGTTGCCAGTCGATACTGCCGCGTTGCTGCGGGCCAGATGGCTGCTTGCCAGATGACTGCGGTCCAGATGACTGCGGTCCAGATGCCTCAGGCACAGGTGACTTTTGCCCCGGTCCGAACGATGCTTGCACCGCGAGCAGTTCGTCGCTGCGGCTGCCGTCGCAAACCCGCACGTTGCAGCCTAGCCGGAGCAGATGTCTGGTCGCTTCTCGGCCGCCGCCAAAGCGGCCCAGTCCGTGCACCAGCACGTTCATGCCCGCTGCCGGAATGCCGGGGTCGGCGCTCATCTTGCGGTGCGCGCCTGTCGTGCTCGCGCGCTGAGTTGGCTGAGCTTTTCACCGGCGATTTGCTGGCCGACACGTTGTTCGGGTGGCTTCATCGGTGTGGAGACGGTCACGGTTTGGTCGGACTGGCCCAGAAAGAGCCAGTGCAGGGCTTCGAGCGGGAAGTCGAACGGGAACAGCCATGGATTGGATGGCTCCAAGATGACGACGGTCTCGGTGTGCGGGTTGCGATCGAACGCGGGCACGCCGTTGACTTCCGGAATCTGCGGCAGCGCCGTCCAGCGACTCGTCCCGTAGTAGCGGAATGGTAGGGACTTAGCGTTGGTGCGGCGGCCGTCGATGAAGACCTGGTGCTCGCCCTGGTTGTCGATGTGTAGCTGCGGGCCGGTGCAGGCCGTGCTGCTGGCCAGCGCGAGGACAAGCATCAGGCCGAAGCCTTTCACACCACAGTTCAGCAAGCCAGAACCCAGCAAGCCAGAACCCAGCAAGCCAGAACCCAGCAAGCCAGAACCCAGCAAGCCAGAACCCAGCAAGCCAGAACCCAGCAAGCCAGAGCCTGCCAAACCGTAACGAGTCAGAACTGGTGCGGGTTTCGGCATCCTGGTTTCCAGTCTCTATGAGAGTCCGCTCGTGGCAGCGGACCCAGGGAAAAACTGGCGGAGAGGGGGGGATTCGAACCCCCGGTACCCGTGAAGGTACGTCGCCTTAGCAAGGCGGTGCATTCGGCCACTCTGCCACCTCTCCGGCGGCGCGATCAGTAAAGCAGGATCGCCGGCAGGTGCAACCCGGATCTTGCTGACTTGTTGGCTGTTCTGTGTTTGGGGCTCTGGGAATCGCCGCGAAGTCACGTTCTGGAGGCTTGTGAGCTAGCGGAATGTGGCGACCGTCGGGTTCGCGATCTTCCCGCCAGGCACTGGATTGGCGGCCAGTGACTCGACGACTGCGATGACGAAGTCGTTGACGGCCGAATCCTCACGGTCGTAGTCGTGCAGCAGCACGATGCCGCCACCTTCGCTTCGCACGCGCTCGGCGGCCTGCTCAGCGCTCTCGGTTAGCTGCGCCCAGGTGTCCTTGCTATCGATTGTCCACACCGCGATCGGGGTGCGGTGGAGCAGTAGGAAGACTAGTGAGAGCAGGTTGAGTTTGCCGTAGGGCGGCCGGAACGGCACCCGCGTGGTCTTGCTCCCCGTGATCTCGTGCAGCCGCGCCCAGCCCGCTCGGATGTCGCGGATGCCGGCCCACGGGGCACTCTTCCAGTGGTGTATGTGCTTGTCGCCATGGCAGCCGACGATGTCGCCGCGGGCGGCCGCGCGCCGGATCTTGTCTTCGCGATTCTTGACGTTGCTGGTTGTGACGAAGTGCGCCGCGTGGATCTCGTGCTTGTCCAGGCAGTCGAGAATGCGACCAGACATCGTGTCACTTGGACCGTCATCGAAGGTCAGGATGACATCGCCGTTCTTGCGGCACCTCGTGCGGGCGCGCGACCGGAGCCATCGCATGTAAGCGAATGGCACGCCGTAGTAGGCAAATAGTAGCAGGCCGGTGACGATGTAGGCAGTCACGGTCACGGGTCAGTTTTGGTGAGGTCGGGCAAGGTACACTGGACACAAAGAAGCAGTCGGGACCCCGGGCTGCAACTCTAGTTACTATGCAACCTGCCGTTGCTGGGCTAGGCCCCCCGGGATTTGGCTTGGCGCGATCAGATCCCGATGGGGGGGCGTTGCGCTTGTCATCGGCGTAACGCTGCCCGTTGCTATTGCCAGCACGGTGTGCGCGCCTGACTAGCAGCGTCGGACGTGCGCCACAGCAGGCCCCTTTGACTTGCCAGGCTTGGGGCCCTTATTCGGGCGGTTCTTGCCATTCGTAGCCAAAGTGGTCGAACACTGGTCCGTCCTTCTGGCGCACGATGTCGCGCAGTTCGCGGTCGTAGTAAGTGCTGTAGTGGGCGTGCTTGCTAGTGTTTTGCGAGGGCACCTGTTGGATCGCTGCCGCCATTGCTTCCGGCACTTCGGTGCATTGGCCAAACATGCGCAGTAGTTCTTCGCGCATCGATTCGATCTTGCCAACCATGGTGCCCTCGAGACCTTCGCCCAGCATCTGGAGCAGCGTCTGGGTCAGAGCTCCCGAACTCTTGGCGAGCAGTCCGTCGCCGGTGTAGGCGCGCCGCATTGTGTCCGCGAACCCCAATTTGCCGTTGTCGCTGATCGCCATGAACATCTTGTCCCGCGTCTTCTGCTGGAAGTGGAACCATGAAACGTGCCAGCTGAACGGGTTGCGCGCGAACGCCAGTCTTGGCAGGTGACGGTGACTCTCAGGAATCTTCTCGTGGCCCGCGTGCATGTCGAAGGTCTGTAGTTCCCAGTCAGCTGGAGCGTGGTTCTGCAGGATCGTGTGCACGAAGTTGCCACCTGTCTTCGGGATGTGCACGAACACAAAGTGCCGGGTGAGAAACATGGAGCACACCACGCTAGACGTCCTCACGCAGTCTGGCAAACGTGCTCAGCGTGGTTTGCGTTGCCGCGGTGCTCTAGCCTGGATTCGTGGTGCAACCCAAGTTCATACCGTGCGAGCACGGAGCCGCGCGAAGGCTCTGGCGTTCGTTGTCCTACAACGTCCATACCTACCTCGCCCGCCGGAAGGAGATTGTCGCCGATCTGCCGTGGCTCGGGATCAGCTTGCGGGCCGGGTCCGAGGACATGCTTGGCCGCCGCCTGTTCAAGACGGGCATGTATGAGGCGGGGGTGACCAACTTTCTGCTGCATTACTTGTCGAACGCCAAGCAAGACGTGGTCTTCGATGTTGGCGCCAACGTTGGCTACTACAGTGTGCTGACGCATCGCGTTTGCGGTGACTCGGTGCCGGTGCATGCAATTGAGGCAGAACCAGAGAACTACCGGCAACTACAGCACAACCTGAGCCAGACGAGTGCCGGCTCGGTCGTGCCGCACTTCTGCGCGGTCAGCGAGGCTCCGGGCGAATCGAAGCTCTACCTGTGGAAAGCGAGCAATCGTGGTAAGCATTCGTTGGTGCCGTTCGAGGGTGCCGAAACGGTGACCGTCAAGACGCGCACGCTCGACGACATCTATCGTGAGGAAGGACTCGAGGGACGCACGGTCTCGCTACTGAAGATCGACATCGAAGGCGGCGAGCACGGCGCCTTCCTGGGCGCGCAAAACATGCTGAAGCACTGCGCTGTGATCGCCAGCGAAGTGTCGCCGAAGTTCTTGAAGCGCGCTGGCCTGAGCCTCGACGATCACATCGCCTTGGTCTGCGACCAGGGCTTTGAGATGTTTGAGATCTGCGACGACCAGACCATCAGGCCCTGCACTGTCGACGACCTGCGCGACTCCCGAAAGGGCCGCAACGTGGCGTATGTGCGCCAGGATCTGCTGCAGGATCAGTGGTTGGCGGATGCGCTGAAGATGCCGGCGAAGCCGAAGAACTGAGTGCTTGGCTGCCTGCTCGCTAGACCGTCGCGATCTGGATTGCCTCAATGACTGCCTCGATGGGCACCCTGCGTCGAAATGCTACTAGGCGCGGGTGCGTTGATCGTTCGCTCGGCACTGCGGCGATCGGTAGGCAGAGAATCAGGCGAGGGTGCGCATCCAGCAGCGACAGCTTGGCTTGCAACGCCTTTGGGTTGCGCAGCCCCGCTATCTCACACAGCCACGGTGCGCCACCGCGACGTGGCCGCAGTTCAAAGTCGGGAAACGCTAAGCCGTGGGGCGTCGCGATCGCTATTGGCTCGCGGATCAGTTGCCAGTCGGGCATCGCTTGCACGAACTCTCGCGCGAACGACTGTTCTAGCTTGCTGTCGTAGGCTCGAGGTTCGGCGCTTGGCTGCATGTGGTCACCGGTGGCAAGTACCACAAACCCTCGTAGCTCTCCGATAGTGCAGAGCGCACGCAGGCGATAGCGATGCGTCCACGGCAGCAGCGGCACGATCGACCCCAGCACGTTGCGAGCACCCGCGGTCGTTTGTTGCCATGAGATCCTGGTCGCACCGGTCTTGGTCTGTGCTACTTCGACTCGCATCCCGCGCAGCCAAGCCGTCTTCAGAACGGTGCGCGAACCACCGCGAATCAGGATCTCGGCCGAACTCGCATGTCGCAGCATGCCACGAGCCAGCGCTAGATTGGCGCGCGAGATCAGGCCGCCCGACTCCGGGCTCGGCGTCGGTAAACAGATACGTCGTTGGTCCGGTAGATCCGCGAACAAGTCTTCGCTCAGTTGTCCGAGCTCCAGTTGGTGAGATGCCGCGACCTGCGCCAACGCTGTCTCTCGATCCATGCCGCCGGCAGCAAGCGCAAATAACTGTCGTCGCGGCTCGCGCATTGCCGCTGCCACCGCAGAACGTCGCAGCCAACCCGTCAAGACATGCACCGCAATCGCTTGCCGCGATCCGGCGCGCGGATCGTTGTCGCCATCTCGCCAACGCTGCAACAGCGTGCCCATGCGCTGGCCACAGAACGCATGCACATCCTCGATGAGGTCGCGCAACCAAGGCCGATCGCGATCGCCAAACCACGCCGGCACCAACTCGCTATCAGCCTTAGTGAACGACAGGATGCGGGTGGGGACCGGCGTTACGCCATCGATGCGCACGTCCGACCTCCAGAGTGTTTTGAGAAACCAATTCGTAGATCACGCCATCTTCTCGAACTCGTCGACATCGCACCGCCCGTTGCTCCTTGCCATAGCCGCCGCCCACCAAGATCCCGACATCGGCGCTGCGTTCTTCAATGCCCGCGTCCAGCAGTTTGGGGCCAGCGATTGTGCGCAGCGATCCATCGCCAAACGAGCTGAGCAACGAGTCGCGTTCGCGGCGCGACAGCTCGGAGGTTATCGCGGCAATCAAATGCTCGTTGGCCAAGTCGTAGGCGCACCGTCTGTCTGGCGTGAATACTACGACCCGCTCGCCGCGATGCTTCTCCAGCAGGTCTGCAACGATCAGCGACTTGTGCTCGTGCCAGCAAGCACTCTGCAAGGCACGGTGCCAAGCATGCACCGCTGGTCGTTGTTGTGTATCCTGCCGCGCTTGCGCGATAAACGTGCCGAAGCCCGCGTCGCCTCGGATCGCCGCAAAGCGATCGAACGCGGCCAAGAACGTGCCCCAAGCCTCACCATATTGCTCGGCCACGAGTTCTGGCATCGGCACTCGGATCTCTTCGCACGGCGGCAACGCGGCGCGGTCCTTCATGCTCAGCACTGGCCCGATGCCCTTCCCCCAAGCCATCAGGTTTCGTGAGTCTCGCCGCGATGTAAGCCCAATCCGCGCCAGCGCTGCAGATGCTTCCAATGCCTGGTCCAACAACGATGCCGGCATCAACTCCGGAGTGTCGACGATCAATACTTCATGCCGACCACCAAGCCAGTGCATGTTGCCAGCCGCGGAGCGGATGCCACGCACGCGGCAGGATTCATGCAAACCGGCGCGCGTCGCTGCGAGTTGCCAGCGATGTTCGGCAGCCGTGTCGGTGGTGATGATCAGTGCCGGCTGACCGATGGCACGAACGATAGACGTGACGAGTTGTAGGCGAGTGTGGTCGTCGTGCCCGACGAGGATGCCGCGGTAGTTTGCCTGGCGGATGGATTGGCGGAGGTTTGCAGGCAGTAGGTTTGCGGATGTGGTGGTGTTCGCGTTCGTGGCTTTTGCCGTGAAGATGAGCGGCGAGCAGTCGCTGGGTCGAGGTGCTACGGCATCGCGGTACAGCGCGTGTGCATGCTCGAGCGATTGTCGCAAACGCCAACGCAGTCGCGCAGGTCCTTCGAGGTGTTGGCCGGTGTTGTGGAGACCGAACGGCGGTGTGACGTGCGCGGGCCAATGATGTGCCTGAACGCGCCCGGCGCGGAAGGTGAGGGTGGTGGGCGCGGTGTCGGCGTTGGTCACACCCTAATGGGGGCAGCGATCGCTAGCGGTGGCAGGATTCTTCGGGATGGGTTGGTTGATTGGCGAGTTTGCTGCAGGCAGTGTCGGGGGTGCGTGCATGTGATTCTCTCTCGCTCGCTTAGATCGTGGCTCGTGCGGGTTAGGGCGCTCATCCGCCCTACGCGCCACACCGCCAGCGACACCTCCCACCACACCCCCTGGCTCATCTAGGCGAGCAGTCCACCGGCTATTGGCGCAGTTATGCCGAAGTAACGAAGAGTGATTTCCACCCCCTAATTGCTTTGCGCGTGCATCAGACGCGCCGCTGCCAAGGGCTTGTACTATGGAATCTTATCACCCAGCTTGGTTTCCAAGGACCAACCGGTCGATGGAATCAATTGGATGTCTACCGGAAAGAATGCCTCGGCTGAAGAGGGAGCGTGCACCATGCGCGATCCGCGCGTGGCCGAGGCCGTGCGACAGTTCCCGGTAATTGACTTCCCGGCGCTAACGGCCAACCGGCGCGACTTTGGCGAGGACCTCCTGGTTCGGCTGGTCGAAGACTTAAGCCCCGAAGCCAGCATGCACGTGCTGATTGTCGAACCTAGCAGTGCTCGCTTGGCTGCTGTGATTGCGAAATTGGCCATGACAGTGACCGTTGCTTGTGCCGAACCACGGCGTGCTGAGCAACTGCGCGAACAGTTGCGCGCGGCCTCGGTAGAGAACGTGTGGGTTGCGGCACTCGCGGCCCGTGGTGATGAGGAGCTTAGGGCCCGGTTTGAGCGCGTCGTTGTGGTGGCGTCGGACCAGATCACTCTAGGCCCGATGTTTCGCGATTTGCTGACGCCGGATGGTTGCGCGATCTGGCCGCTCGATCGCTCGTCGCCGCCTCGGCATATGCGGCGATTGATGCGTGTAGAAGGCGCTGAAGACCTCGAAGAGGATCTCGACTTCGTTCGCTTCATGCCGTTGCTTGGCGACCTGCTCGTTGAGGCCGGTTGCGTTCTGCGTCAGGAAGTCGCTGAGGCCATGGGGTCGGCGCTGCAGAATGGGCGGCGCATTGGCGAAGAGTTGTTGTTGCGCGGTGCTGTGCGCGAAGACGATTTGTATCGCATGCTGGCAGAGCAGCGTCGCATGCTGTTTACGCGAACGGGTGACGTCTTGAAGCGGCTCGATGTTGAATTGGTGCAGCAACTGCCGCGCAAGTTCCTCGATCACTACCGCTTCCTGCCGATGCCTATTGTCGACGGTGTGGTGCACGTCATTACGTCGGATGCGGACCTGCCGACATGGGAGCTTCACTCGATCTTTGAGAACACAGAGATCGTCGCTGAATTGGTGACCCCGACGGACCTGACGAGAATATGGACTGCGATTGATCTCGGTTTCGTGCAGTCGGCAGCTGATCAGCGAGTCTCGAATGCACTGCCCGTAGTCGCTGCGCCACTAGAAGAACTCAAAGACCTCGGCGTTGAGGAGTCGCGCGCGGTTGGCATGTTCGATGCCATATTGCTAGATGCGATCACCGAGCGTACTAGTGATATTCACTTAGAGCGCTACCAGACGGACGCGCGCCTGCGTTTTCGTGTTGACGGCAGCTTGCGCGATGTCGATCGCTACAAGTTGACTAACGAGGACTTCGTGGCGTTGCTCAACGTGGTGAAGATCGCGGCCGACCTCGACATTGCCGAACGGCGGTTGCCGCAGGGTGGACGCATTCGTCGCCACTTTGGCGGTAAGGCCTATGACTTACGGGTCCAGACGCAACCGACTCTATTCAGCGAGAGCGTTGTCATTCGGATTCTGCCGCAGGATCGACGACCGCCATCTATTGAGGACCTCGGTTTCCAGGCGGACGCAGCGGATTCTTATCGGCGGCTGCTCAGTGATCCGCAGGGTTTGATCTTGGTGGTGGGGGCAACTGGTTCGGGCAAGTCGACGACGCTGTATGCCGGGTTGCAGTTGCTCGCCAAGGACACGTCGCGAAAGGTCCTGACCATCGAAGACCCGATCGAGTTTTCGTTGGCTGGAATCCAACAGACCCAGGTGAACGCAGCAGTTGGCTTCCGCTTTGCGGATGCGGTGCGCTCGTTCGTGCGCCAGGATCCGGACGTGATCTTGGTTGGCGAGATTCGGGATCAGGAGACTGCGCTTGAGGCGATTCGTGCGGCGCAAACAGGTCACTTGGTGTTGGCGACTCTGCACTGCAATGACAGTGTCGATGCCGTGCAGCGACTGAGCGACCTTGGCATGAGTCGCCACTCGATCGCCAGCGAGTTGACCGCGGTGATTTCGCAACGGTTGGCGCGTCGCATTTGCACCGGTTGTTGCACTCCGTCGTTGCCGGACAGTGCCTTGGTGGCGGACTTGTTTCCGCACGGGGCGCCATCTGATTTTAAGTGCTTCGAAGGGAGCGGCTGCGACCGTTGTCGAGGTGCTGGCACATACGGCCGCGTCGCGGTGGTCGAGTTCTTGCGCGTCGACGCTACCATGCGCCGCGCGATCGCATCGGGCAGTGCCACCGATGACCTGCGTGAACTCGCCGCGCGCAGCGACATGCGCACGCTCCGTGACAGCGCGATCGAACTGGTGAACAACGGCGTGATCCCGCTGAAGGATCTCTACGACGTGCTATCAGAAGAGCAGATGCGCGGTCTCTCCTGACGCGCGACTTGCTTATCGGCAAAGCCAGAGTTCGGGTCACTAACCGTACATGCAAACGGCCGATGCGTGCACCGAACAGGTGCGCACATCGGCCGCTGCAACGATCACGTCGAGATCAGTTTCCGATCGAGGCGCGACCCGCGTCCGACATCACAATGCCGAGCCCGTTGACGGCATCGAGCACGCCCCACTGGTGGAACACTGTCGTGCCAATCAGGCTGGTTGAGGACGGCACCGAGAACGAGGTGTTGCCCGTTCCCGTGGCCGAGGTCACAACCGCGTCGAGCACGACCGGATCAACGAACAACGTGCAGCCCGGGGCGCCCGGAAGCGCGGACGGCAGAGCACCACCGCTCCACGTCGAGTCCGACAGACCTGAAGCGAGCACGGCGAACGTGCCCGGCAGAGCATCAGCGAGCGTCACGTTGTAGCTCGAGCCGAGGCTCGGCATGCCAGAGTTGCTCAGCGTCGGCGTCAGGTTCGACGAAGCGCTGGTGCAGTTGATGCGCCACGACGGGTTCGAAACGAGCCCAGATTGCGTCCAAGCAGTCGGGCCGTTGATCAGGTCACGGTAGAAGCCGGTGCCGGAGGCGCCACCGGTCAGCGTGTTGACGTAGACCGTCTGCGCGGTCGAATCGACGCCGATGCAGTAGTCGCCGTTGACCGCGACAGCCGGGCTGAAGGTCGCCGTGTAGAAACCTTGCGCGGCGCTGATCGTGATGGTCGTGCTCGCCAAGGCCGTGGCCGACGGAACGTTACCAGCGTAGATGTGCGCCGGCACGGTGACGGTGCCACCGGTCGACGCCGTCCAGATCTCGAAGCTGCTGACGGTCGAAACGCCAGTGTTCGGGACTCGGTAGCAGTATTCGTTGTCACGCAGGTCGAGGCCGAGCGCGCCACCGTTCGGGTTCAGTTCCGGGCAAGGCGTTGGCGGTGCGATGACCGAACCAGGGCAACCGTTGCCGAACTTGTTGAAGGTCGCGAACACGACCGACGTGCCGGTGCCGCCACTGATGGCCAAGCCGTAGTCCGCGTCAACCGTGCCGGTCTCGACGTGGTTGTCTTCGACAATCGAGGTCGCGAAGACTTCGACGTTCCAGTTGCCAGCAGCCGGGCTCTGAACGAACACGCACTCAAGCGAGTTGATCATGTCTTCGCTGCCACCCGGGGTCGACCAGACGCCGTTTTCCAGGTTGTTGTTGCCCCAGTATTGGGTGCCGTTGGGCGCGGTGACGCGCAGCGACATGTTGTTGATGAGGTGGAAGGCCGAAGCCGGGTTAGCGGACGGCTCACGCCAGCTGAGGCAGACCTTCAGCGCCGGCTCGCCGGCCGCAACGCTGATCGCCCATGAGCGGGTTTGACCCTGCGTCAGCACGTCTTCTTCGTCGACGATGAACGTCTTGCTGCGCAGGTCCCACATCGTTTGCAGATTGGGGAAGCCCCAGCCCTGGTGCTCACGACGGTTGTCGGTGCTGGCACCGGTGAACGCGTATTGCGAGCCGCTGATGCACTGCAGTGCCTTCAGGGTCGGGGAACTCGGGCGGTTCTGGTGGGACGTGCCCCCAGGAGCGCGGAGCTGGTTGCCGAACGGGCCAAAGCCAGGCGTCACTTCGTCAGTGAACATCTGGATGGCGAGCACGTTGTGGCCGGCGACCATCGGGGTTGCACCCGAGGTGCCACCGAAGTTTGAGGTCCAGTTAGCTGTCGAATAGCCAGCCGCCCCGGTCAGGTCCGAAGTACCAATGCCGTCGTAGTAGGCGCACATTTCTGGCTTGATGCGACCATCTGAAGCTGGGCCGGTGCTGCCGCCGCCACTCCACGAATCATCGAGTGGGTTGGCGTTGTCCTGGTGGCGCACACCACCAACCGACATCACATTCTTGGCCCAAGCTTGCGGCCGCGAGTCTTGGTTGCCGGCGTTCGACTGGCTTTGCGTCCACGTCAGGTCGTGATCGAACGTGATGTCGTCCGCTTCGGCCGAGATCGACGTGTAGAAGAACGTGCGCGCGTTGCCCCACGAAGCCGTGGTGTGCGAGACGTTGTGGATGTTGACAAGGTCGCTGAAGACCTGCCAGCGCGACGCATTCACCGTGCTGTAGTTGGTGAAGAACTTGCCGGCGTCCGGAGCCATGCCGCGAACGGCTGGGTTGCTTGTGCCGTCGCCGAACACAATGCCGCCCGTGGCGTGGCCATGCGTTTGCGCCACGTCGGTGCTGCGGACCGGCGTCACGACACCCGAAAAGTCTTGGTGCGTTGACTCGATGCCTTCGTAGATGTGCGCGTTGACACCCAAACCGGTGTAGCCCGCCTGCGACTCAACATAGTTGCCGCCGCCTTGGATGCGGCCGTTGTCCATGTCCTCTTCGGTCTCGTTCCAGCGATCGATCCACAGCACTTCGTCGAAGCCAGCGGCTTGTTGAAGTTGCGGGCCAGTCAAGCTGACCGTCATCAGGATGCTGCCGAACTGCTCGTTGACGACCGTGCCACCGATCGCCTTGAGGCGGTTGATGAGCGCCGGCTTGTCGTTGTGCTTGTCCGCGACGACGACGTTGTAGGTGGCCGGCTTTTCGTTGGTGAATACACCGTCGGCGAGCAGCGCCGTCTCAAGACGGTAGGCCGGGTGGTAGTCGCCAACCCAGCGCACCATGCCGAGCGCGGTGACCGCTTGGCGTTGCTGCGCGTTCATGCGCACAACGTAGGTGTCGTGCGGCATGTATTTGACGACCTTGCCGCCAAGCTCGAGGATCGCGTTGCGATTAGCTTGCGTCGGCAGGCCGGCGAACTGGACGAGGCACAGCTGTTGGGCGCTGGTGCTACGAAGTTCATCGGGCACGGCCGGAACACTTATGGCCGGGTCAAACGAACCGAACGTCAACAGGACCTGACGTCCTTCGCCGATTGCTTGTGGTGACTGGGCAGAGAGAGACGCAGCTACGGCACACGTAAGCAGCGCGGCGCGCGATAGGTTACTCAGCATTGGAACTAGTGGAGGCAAGTTGCCTTGGGCAGGCGAGGTGCCGACAGCCTACAGCTCAATAGCCTCCACCTGCAGCACCGGCGGTGCATCCAGCGCATCCCATTTTTCCTGCCAAAGACGGCTCGGCGAATCTGATGTGCTGGCTGTTTCTCGCTTGCGGCGACGTCATGGGGTTCTGGCGTTCGTCGATCCAAGCAGCCACCTGGCCACCGTCACTTAAGTACCGACGCGCGCTATGCCACGCGCTGATGATAATCTTACTTAGTTGGCGAATAGGAACTGCAGCAGGTGGTCCGCGGCAGCTTCTTGCGAGCAGCTGTTCGATTGGCCATCGTCAGAGTGCACGAATCGGCAACCAGAGGCTGCTCCGCTGGTCCTGAGTTAGCCATTTGCTTGCAGAGCGCTCGACTACCCCGCCCCCGACTTGTGTCACCCGTCGACTGCGTCATGCCCCCGGCCATGCCCCTTTCTCGGCGGGTGGGGCTCTCGCCGGAATACATTCGGGCGGGTTGGACAGGGCAACTTCATCCCGCCGAGCACCTACTGGATAGACAGTAGATTCTGGATTGCGGCGAGCAATCGGCGCGGGCCACGGGTTTGTGCCGCATACTGTCGGGATCGCGGCGGGCGCTCTTATCCCTGCCACAAACGTCTCCCCCTAATCTCTTGCCTACAATAGCCTCCGCCGCGCGCATCTCTGACCAAGGCAACTTGTTGCTAGCCAAGATCGATCGCGCACTTGAGAGTGTCGGTCAACTAGTGCCGCTCGACGACGCTCGTTTTCTCGCGACCCACCGGACCTTCGAAAACAGCTCCGGCCAGCGAGAGCTGATCATTGACTGGTTTCGCCGGCACATCGCCGAGCAGGTTGCGAAGGCTGGTAAGGCTGGCGCGCGGCGCATACTCAGCATCGGTTGCGGCGATGGCTCGGTCGATGTGCCGATTGCGCGCGCGCTGACCGACAAGTTCGGGAGTATCGACTACGTCGGCGTCGATCCGAACGCAGCGGAACTGCAGCAATACGACGCGAACTTCGCCGCTGCGGATCTTCCCGGTGTCACAGCGACGGCCAATAAGGGCACCTTCGCTGCGTTTGAAGCCAACGGTCTCTTCGATCACATCCACTGTGTGCACAGCCTCTACTACATGCCCGACCCAGCCTCGTCGCTGGCGCGAGCACTCGGCTTGCTAGCCGAAGGTGGCGAGCTGGTGCTCTTCCACGCTCCGCGCCAAGAACTGAATGCCCTGACGAGTCGGTTCTACGACAAGCAATACGGGCGCAAGACACTGTTCGCGGATGACTTCGCGGCCGTGCTCGACGCCACCGATTACAGCTACCAATGCGAACGCATTGATGCGCGGATCGATGTGACAGCGATGTTCGGCAACCAGCAAGCCGAGGCACATGCGCTGCGCGACTTCATCCTTCAGTTTGACAGTCGCAGCATGCCCGTCGCGGTCACCGAGCCGGTCGAACGCTACCTGCGTCTGATTGCCGACGGCACGCGCAGTTCTGCATCGATCGCGCACCCCGTCGACGTGTTCGTCATTCGGCGCGCGCCCAAATCGTAAGCTACCTGGCGATTGCGCCGTATCCTGGTCGTGACCCGAACCGTGACCCGAACCGCGCGTGCCTCGAGCGGCTCGCGATCAACGCGGCAGGCCGCCGCCGAGAGCCTTGAACAGCGCGATCAGGTGGGTCGCGACGGCAGCGTCGCTGTTCACCAAGTCATCGTCGATGGTGGCGGCGATGCGTTGGGAATCGAGCACGGCTTGGAAGTCGCTCAGGCCTTCGCGGTATTGCGTTTGCGCTAGCTCGACCGCTCGCCGGGCTTGAGCAGCAGCACGTGCCAGCGAGGCGCGGCGGACTCGTTCGAGCCCGAAGCGGGTCATGGCGTTCTCCGTTTCTTCTAGTGCCAGCAGCACCGTTTGCTCATAGGCGATCTGCGCTGCCTCGGCCGACGCTTCGAGTGCTTGGATGCGGTGCTTCAGGCGACCACCATCGAACAGGTTCCAGCGCAGCGATGGGCCAAAGCCGAACAGGTCGCTGTCTGCGTCGAAGAACTGCTTGGCGCTGTTGGCCGCGAGGCCGATCTGGCCTGACAGCGAGAAGCTCGGGTAGCGCTCGGCTTCCGCAACCCCGATGCGCGCGACTTCACCGGCGAGTAGGCGTTCGGCTCGTTGCACATCTGGGCGGCGACGCAACAAGTCGGCCGGTGCTCCTACTGCGACGGCGGCCGGCAGTTGCGGCAGAGGTGCTACGGCGCGAAGTTCGGCAGGCAAGAGTTCGGGCGTGCCGCCGAGCAACACCGCAAGTCGGTTGAGCGACGTGATCGCGGCGGCTTCAAGTTGTGGCAAGCGCGAACGGGTGGTCTCGACGTTGGTCGCGGCTTGCGCGACGTCGCGTTCGGCAACCAGGCCGGCGCTTAGGCGCGATTGCACCAGGTCCAGCGTCTGCTGCTGGAGCTGCAGGTTGTCGCGAGCGATCGCCAGTCGGCGCTGCGCGGCGCGCAGGTCGACATAGGTTCGCGCAACTTCGGCAGCCACGCTCAAGGCAGCCGCTTGCACCTCAAACGTGCTCGCCGTGAGGTCGGCGTCGGCAGCCTCGACCGAGCGGCTCACGCGTCCCCACAGGTCGAGCTCCCAAGCTGCGTCAAAACTGGCAGCGTGGATGTCCGTGCGCGGAATGAACGCGCCGAACGGCGTGTTGCGGCTCTCGTCGCGATAGTTGTAGCTAGCGTTGCCATCGACCGTCGCCCAGCGACCCGCAGTTGCTATGCCTCGCTGCGCGCGGGCACCGGCAAGGCGCGTCAGGCTTTGGCGCAGGTCGAGGTTCTGACGAAGCGCCCGTTCAACCAGACTGGTCAGCGTGGCATCGTCAAACAACTGCCACCAGGCAGCGTCGGTGACGGCACCGTTCGCGAGTCCTGCCGTGCGTTGGGCTTCCCACGACGCCGGCAGTTGGATCTGCGGTGGTTCGTAGTCGGGGCCGACCGCGCTGCAGCCGAAGCTGACCATGGCGAGCAAGCCGAGCGAGAGCGTGCGCTGTAGCGCCGCAGTTGGGATGGCAGGCATCAGGCGGTCTCCGGGATCCGTTGCACGTCGTCGCTGGAAGGTAGTAGTTCTTGGGCAGGCTTGCGCGTTTGCTGGTCGACTGCGATCAGCCGGTAGAAGACGGGCACGACGAACAGCGTGAACAGCGTGCCGAGCAGCATGCCCGCGACGAGCACGATGCCGATGCTGTTGCGCGCTTGCGCGCCCGGGCCGGTGACGAACACCAGTGGCAGGTGGCCAAAGATGGTCGCAGCCGTGGTCATCAGCACCGGTCGCAAGCGGGTTGCGGCTGCTTCGCGCAGGGCTTCCAACTTGGCGGTGCCACGTCGTTGCAGGGTGTTGGCAAACTCAACGATCAGAATGCCGTTCTTCGCTATCAGTCCCACCAGCGTGATCAAGCCGACCTGCGAGTAGACGTTGATGGTGGTCCAGTCGATGTAGGTGAACAGCAAGGCGCCGCTGATGGCGAGCGGCACCGAGCCGAGCAAGACGATCAGCGGATCGCGGAAGCTTCGGAACTGTGCGGCGAGCACCAGATACACCAGCAAGATGGCGAAGCCGAGGGTCGTGACCAGGCTCGAGCCTTCGGTGCGGATCTGGCGCGATTCGCCAGCGTAGTCGAGCTTGACGCCAGCGCCGGCAACGGCGAGTGCCGCCTTCTCAAGCACCGCGAGGGCCTCTTCTTTGGTCACGCCCGGTTGCACGCCGCCGAACACGCGTACTGCGTTGCGTTGCTGGAAGCGATTGAGTGTGCGCGGTGAAGCAATGGCTTCGATCGTGGTGAACGCGGACACCGGCACGAGGTCGCCGGCAGGTGTCTTGATCTTCAAGTCGAGCAGTGGGCCAACCGAAGAGCGATCTTCGCGACCGATCTGCGGGATGACCTTGTAGCTGCGATCGAAGTAGTTGAAGCGGTTGGCGTAGCCGCCGCCGAGCAACGCGCCGAGTTCTCGACCGACACCTGCGAGGTCCATGCCGAGGTCGGCGACGCGTTCGCGGTCGATCTTGACGCGGGCTTCTGGGCGGTCGATCTTGAGGTCCGTGTCGACGTAGAGAAACTTGCCGCTCTGCCAGCCGGCACCGACGACGGCCATGGTCGTTTCGAGCAGGTCTTCGAGTGGTGCTGCACTCTGCAGAACCAATTCGACGTCAAACTGACCCGAGGTTGGCAGTGGCGGGTCGAGGCGGGGGAACACACGCAGACCCGGCACTTGTGAGACGGCCCCGTAGAGCTGGCCGTAGAGCTGCTCGGTCGAGCGTTCGCGTTCTTTCCAGTTCTTGGCGACCATGCCGCCAAAGCCACCGAAGTCGGCGACCAGTGACCACATGAAGCGGGCTTCGGGCAGGGTGCGCACTTGCGCGACCACTTGGCGCGATGCCGCGTCCACCGCTTCGAGCGTCGCATCCGGCGACGCGTCGAAGAACAAGCTGACGTGGCTCTGGTCTTCGATCGGAGCCAGCTCACGCCGCGACTCGGTGTAGAACGGCCATGCAGCGAGCGTGATCAGCACGGCGGCCGCAACCACCGCCCAGCGAATCTCGAGCGCACCATCGAGCATGCGGGTGTAGACGTTGCGCACCTTGGAGAACACCTTGTCGACCAGTCGCGTCAGCTTGGGTTGCTTACCATGTGGGCTGACGAACCAGGCACTCATGATTGGTGACAGCGTGATCGCAACGAGTCCTGACACCAGTACGGCGGCCGCGAGGGTGATCGCGAACTCAAGGAACAGTGCGCCCGTTAGACCGCCTTGGAAGCCGATCGGTGTGTAGACGGCGGCGAGCGTGACCGTCATCGCGATGATTGGGCCAACTAGCTCACGGGCGGCATCGGCGGCCGCTTGCAGCCGGTTCTTGCCCATGCGAACGTGTCGCTCGACGTTCTCAACGACCACGATGGCGTCGTCGACGACTAGTCCCACGGATAAAACGATCGCCAGGATCGTTAGCAGGTTGAGCGAGAAGCCGAAGGCGGACATCACGGCGGCGGCGCCGATCAGCGATACCGGCATGGCGACCAGCGGCACCAGTGCCGTGCGCACCGATCCGAGGAACAGGAAGACAATGAACCCGACGATCAGGATCGTCTCGAGCAGCGTCCACGAGATCTCGGTGAGGGCATCGCGCATGAACACGGTGCCGTCCCACGCGAGGTGCATTTCCATGTCCGGCGGCAGCGTCGTCTGGAGCTGTTCCATCTCGGCGACGAGGCCTTTCTGCACGTTGATCTCGTTGGCGCCGACCAATGGCCAAACCCCAAGGTAGACGCCCGGCTTGTCGTTGTATTTGGCCATGAAGGTGGCCTCTTCAGCGCCGAGTTCGACGCGCGCCACATCCGAGATGCGCACCACGGCGCCGTCACGATCGGCCACGATCAGTTGTTCGAACTCTGCAACCGAACGTAGGTCGGTGTCGGCGATCAGGTTGATCTGGACCAGGTTGCCCTTGGTCTGACCGACTGCGGCGAGGTAGTTGTTGCGTTGGATCGCGGTGAACACATCTCCCGGCGCCAGGTTGACGGCCGCAAGCTTGTCGGGATCGATCCAGATGCGCATCGCGATGGCCCGGCCGCCTTCCTGATTGGTGACGCGCTGCACGCCGGCGATCGTTGCCAGTTGCGGCTGCACGTTGCGCGTCAGGTAGTCGGTGACCTCAGCGAGGCTGCGTTCCTCGGACGTGAAGCTGATGTAGAACGATGCATACGGCCGGTCGGCGCGTTGCACGTCAACGGTTGGCGGCTCCGCTTCAAGCGGCAGTTCACTGCGCACCTGCTGCAATCGTGCCGTGACCTCGGCCAGGGCGCGGGTCGTGTCGTAGCCGAGTTCGAGCCGCACGGTGACGGTGCTGACACCGGCACGACTCTGCGACTCGATGTGATCGACACCGCCAATAGCTGAAACGGCGCGTTCGATCGGTGTCGTTAGAAAGCCCCGCACTGTCTCGGCACTGGCGCCAGTGTAAGCAGTCGTGACGATCACCGAAGCGCTGTCGAGCTTCGGATACTGCTGTATTGGCAGCGACATTGCCGTGCGCACGCCGACCAGGATCAGCGTGAGATTGACAACCAGAGCCAGCACCGGGTGCCGGACGAAAACGTCGGTGACGGATCGCATGGTGTTGGGTCTTTAGTTTTGCTTGGCTGCGGTGGTGCTGGCTGCTGCGACGTGCACGAGTGCCCCTTCGCGCAGTTTGAATGAGCCGGTGGTCGCGATGCGATCGCCAGGCACGATTCCCTCTTCGATGACGACCAGGTCGCCAAGCACGGTGCCGCTGGTGACGCGGCGCAGGTGCGAGCGCAGCTTGCCTTCCGGATCCTCTTGCAGCACGAACACTGAGTTGCCGGCGGGGCTGCGCCTGAGCGCGTCAACAGGCACGACTGCGACTTCACGCGGTGCGGCAACCGGCACGCGGACGCGCACCGAAGACCCCGGTTGCAGTTGCGGCTTGCTGCCGCGCAACTCGGCGCGAACCGAGGTGCTGCGGGTGACCTGGTTGACGCGAGCATCGAGGGCGACGATCTTCGCGATGGCGACCGCTTTGCCAGGCGCCGTGATGACTTCGATTTCGACGTTGGGCGCGAGCGTGGTGGCAACGTCTTGGGTCACCGAGAAGTCGATGTGCACGGCGTCGTCGATGCCCTGTAGGGTGGTGATCTGCGTGCCCGGTTCGAGGTATTGACCCGGATGCAGGTCGACGAAGCCGACGTGCGCGGCAAACGGTGCGCGCAAGCGCTTCTGCTCGATGATTGCCTGCAGTCGCTCGACGTTGGCTGCCGCCATGTCCCGCTCGGCGCGCGCGCGGTCGACGTCGGCAGCGGACGCGCTCTGTTGTTCGAGCGCGCGCTCCATGCGTCCGAGCATCGTTTCCGCCAGCCTCGCTTCGGCCTGCAGTGCCGCCAGCTGCGCTTCTTCGACAGCGACATCGAGCTCGACCAGCAGGTCGTTCTCGGCGACGGTCTGGCCTGTCTGCAAGGTGACCTGTCGAACCGTGCCAGCCAGCTCGTTGCGCAGGGTGATGTATCGCAGGGCGCGCACCGTTCCGATCGCGGTGCTGGTCTTGGTGTAGACCTGGGTTGCGTATGTGGTGGCCTCGACGACCTCGGCTGGTTCGGGCATCTGAGCCGCGGCGTCCGCTTGGGCTTGCAGCTTCGCGTCCTTCCAGACGTAGAGGCCAACTCCTGCACCGCAGACTGCTAGCAGCAAGACTGCTGAGGCGATCAGGCGCCAGAGCATGGAACGGTTGGGTGGGGTTGGCATATTGAGTTCTTGCGTAGACCGGTCGTCTAGTGATTCGTTGGAGTTGATTTGGGGCGGAGCGTCTGGCCGGGGCGCGCGGGACGGCGGTGCGAGATCTCTTCCGCGACCTACGTGTGCGCTCGCAGAATGGAGTCGAAGGCGACGTCTAGGAAGTCGTCGAGCGGCGCAATATCGCGGTCTATCTGCATGCGGATGGCAGCGCCCTCCCAGAGCATGACCAGCACATTAGCCAGTCGATCCGCGTCGTGCTTGGCA
>JBNMNW010000052.1:0-24973 GCA_051278165.1 Planctomycetota bacterium
GCCTTACGCTTGGCAACGCGCCAGGTTCGAAGCCGGTGCTCGGCAACACGCTGTTCGCCCAAGTGGGTGGCATCGTCAACAGCAACCCAGCCTTCATGATGGTTGGCACTTCGAGTTCCAGCTTTGGCTCAGGTCCTCTCCCCCTGTCATTGGACATGTTCGGCCTGACTGGCTGCTTCCTCAACCAGGACATCTCACTTGAGTCGTTCGGTCCGACGATTCCGGTTGGCTTCAGCACCGCGATCTACACGCTGCCAATCCCGAGCGCATCGTCGTTCGCAGGTTTGGAAGTGTTCTGCCAAGCCTACTCGGCAGACATGGCCGCGAACCCGTACGGCGTCGTGCTCAGCAACGGTCTGAGCGTCGTTCTCGGCTTCTAACCCTGTGCTCGTGGTTCTCGACCACGAGCAGCTTCGTAACCCGACCCAGTAACGCCGCGTGCTCCCATTGAGCGCGCGGTGTTGTTTGCAGGAATGACCACGATGAATCGACTCGGTCTGCTCGTCTGTTCTCTAGCTCTGGCTGGGAACCCACTCGCTCAGAGCCCCGAGCCACTCGCTGTCGCTATTGGCACGGCAGCGGTGGTGGTACGAAGCCACGCGGTGCATTGCTACGCTCTGCATCGCAACTGTGCCGCGGCTGCGGTTCGCTTGCAGAAGGCTGTGCACCAACTGCTGCAGGATCCGAGCAAGGCGGCGCTCGCAGCCGCGAGGATTGCGTGGACGGCAGGCCGCAGGGACTACTGCCAACTCGAAGTGCTGCGTTTTTCTGGTGGGCCGATAGATGCGCTTGAACCGCACCTAAACGCATGGCCGATTGACGAGGCATACATCGATCAGGTCGCCGGCAAGCCAACCTCGGGCATCATTCATGATCCAGCGACCTACCAGACCCTGAATGGACCGCTGCTGCTGCATGCGAACGAGCGCGGCGGCGAAACCAACATCAGTGTTGGTTGGCACGCGATCGAGTTCTTGCTCTGGGGCCAGGATCTCGACGTCCATGGGCCAGGTCGACGACCGCATACTGATTTCGTGGAGGATGCTACGGACGGCGTAGATCGTCGCCGCGCTTACCTCCGCATTGTCTGCAACTTGCTGGTCGAGCATTTGACGCAGTTGCGAGACGCCTGGGCACCGGATGCCGACAACTACCGCCGCAAGTTCGAGGCGGACGCCTCGGGAGCGTTGCGCAAGATGTTGACTGGTGCACTGATCTTGACGTCGTTCGAACTATGCGGCGAACGCCTGGCAGTCGCCTACGAGACACAGGATCAAGAACAAGAACACTCGTGCTTTAGCGATACGACCACCCAGGACTTTATCTATGACCAGCTCGGATTAGTTGCGGTCTTCGAGGGTGGATCGGGCGTTCCAAAGACGGCCACGTTGCTTGCCATGGTGCGTCACCACGACGCTGCGGTTGCGGACAACCTCAAGCAATGTCTGGATGCGACCCTGGCGGCTTTGCGCGAGATCCCGGCACCGTTTGACCAAGCCATCCTGGGCAGCGACGACAACCCCGGCCGCTTGGCGATCCTCAAAGCGATCGAAGCGCTCGAGCAGCAGGCAGAAGCGATCGCGATCGCTGGCCATCTACTGGGCTACGACTTGCCGCTACGGCCGGGTAACTAGAAACGCAACAGAGTGCAATTGTGACCACGCTACGTCCTCTACGTGCAAGCTTCGCCTTGCTGTTCAGCATTGCGGTCGCGTCATCGCTCAACGCCCAGACTGATCCGCATGCCGTTGTCGCTCACGATACTTCGACCATCCAAGACGCAACCCGCAACGCATTCAGCTATCCGTCACCGTTGCTGAGTGCACGCGATCGGCGCGCCTTCTCAGTTGGCAACGCGATCTTTCGAAGCAACTGGGTCACCGCACCGAGCAGTGCCGCTGGTTTGGATGGGTTGGGGCCGCTGTTCAACGCCCGTTCCTGCAGCAGTTGCCATCTTCGCGATGGTCGCAGCCGGCCACCAGAGCCCAACGAACACGATCGGCATGGGCTGTTGGTGCGCATTGGTGTGCGCACACCAGGCGGTTCCGATCGGCCGCACCCAGCCTACGGCGACCAGATCCAGGACGAGGCTACTCCCGGCCTGCAGCCGGAAGCGCGCGTTGGGCTTGCGTGGCTTGCAAGCAAAGGCGCCTATGGCGATGGCGAACCGTTCGAGTTGATCGCGCCGCGCTACGAGCTATTCGATCTGATGCACGGACCGCTTGGTGACGATGTTGTGCTCGGAGGTCGTGTCGCGCCCCAGATGATTGGCTTGGGTCTGCTTGAGTCCATCGCCGAGGAGAGCTTGCTCGCGACCGCCGATCCCGAGGATCGAAACGGTGACGGCATTTCTGGCCGTGTCCATCGCGTTGGGGCAGGCCGGGTGATCGGACGATTTGGTTGGAAGGCGACACAGCCAACCGTTGCGGCACAAATTGCAGCCGCTTTCGTGCACGACATGGGGATCACCTCCAGTGCGCATCCAAGGGAACCACTGAGTTCCGCTCAACGCGACAGCATCCTCTTCACCAGCGGCGGCGAGCCAGAGATCACCGACCACAAGCTTGGTCGTGTTGCCTTCTATTCGCGAACCATTGCGGTGCCAGCTCGACGCAACGTGGGCGCACCGAGCGTGCTTGCCGGCGAGCAGCGCTTCTTAGAATACGGTTGCGCCAGTTGCCACGTGCCGACTTGGACGACCGCCGCGGTGGCATTCCATCCGGCATTTGCCGAACGCACGTTCCATCCATATACAGATCTGCTGCTGCACGACCTTGGTCTGCAACTCGCCGACGGTAAGCGTGACGGAGATTCGCACCCATCGGAGTGGCGCACGGCGCCGCTTTGGGGCATTGGCTTGATCGGAGTCGTCAATCAGCACGAGCGTTTGCTGCACGACGGTCGCGCGCGAGGCCTGGCGGAAGCAATCTTGTGGCACGGCGGCGAGGCCAAGGCCGCGCGCGAACGCTTCCGAACTGCGTCAGCGACGCAACGTAGCGAGCTGCTGGCCTTTCTTCGTTCTCTATAGCTGTTAGGCGTCGGTCCAGCCCACCTGCCGCTCTGGCAACAAGATGCGCGGCGAGCTCGCCTTGAGCGCGATGAGACCCGCGACGCTCAGGGGGTCACGCTATCGCGGCTTTGCGGCCTCCGGGCGGCGTTCGATCACGATCTCCTTGGTGTAGCTCTCACCCGCCCGGGTGAATGTGAGCACGGCCTTCTGGCCAACGCCGGTCAAGTACAGCTGTCGCTGGAAGACAACTGGCGCATGGATGGCGACACCGTTGAAATCGGTAAGCCAATCGTCTGGCTGTACGCCGGCGAGTTGCGCGGGACTTGGTTGGAATACGTTCTCAATCAGGATGCCGTGCTTCGGCTTGCTCATGCCCTGAAACACCTTGAAGCCGCGTGCTGTTGCGACTTCAGTGCGACTCATGACCGAGAAGCCAAGCCACGGGGATTTCATCGTGTTGGCTTCTTGAATGGATGCGAATAGCCCGGCGAGGATCTTGCTTGGCAGCGCCCAAGCGCTGCCCATGGTGGTCCGCGTGCCGATCCCGGCGATCTCGAGTTGGCTGAGAATGCCGACAACTTCACCCCGCAGGTTGACCAATGGGCCACCATGCGCACCTGCCGGAACAAGCATCGTTGCTTGCATGTAGGTCGCGCCCATCAGTTCTTGGTAACAGTCGCGCGATGGCTTGGCCACCAGCAAACCTGTGCCCATAAAGCGCTCTGGTCCACTTGGATCGCCGAATCCAAGCACCATGCTGCCAACCTCAAGTGCTTCGCTGTCGCCGAAGACTAGAGGTTGGATGGAGGACTTCTCCCAAGTCTGGTAAACGGCTCCCTTGAGCACTGCGAGTTGCAGCGTTGGCTCGATGCCAAGAACATCCGCCAGGATGCGATGGCCTTCACTGGTCTCGATTTCGATTAGATCAACGAGTCGTTCTGGCCCAACTTGTAGCGGTTGCAGTGCCGCTAGCAGGGCGCCGTCATCACCAACGAAGAAGCCGGTCCCAGAACGGAACGGTTGGAAACCCGGATAGTCGGGCGCAGCTCCTGGAGCGGCGATCCAGCCTTGTTGCGACGCGTCGGTTTTCGCTTGGCTGGTCTGCGTGTCAGGCGCAACCTCTGCATCGTTGTCAGCCGCGACCCGTACAAACGTCCGTATCGTGACGATGCCAGGGAACACCCGCTTGGCCACACTGATGAAGTCCTGCTGTAGTGCTAGCGCCGTGTTCGCTGGCGATATCGGTTGGGCGACGTTTGGCGCATCTTGGATTGTCGTAGTTGCTTGTGAGATTGCGAACGTCGGCAAGACCAGGCAAGTGACGGTCAGCGAGACGTAGGAGAGAAGTGATTGCATCGGGAATTTGAATAGAAGTCGGCCGCTGCGAACGACGCCGAACGCAGCTTGCCGTCCCGAGCATTGCCGATGACGCTGCAGGTGCTAGCGCTTAGCCAGCCCCCGCGAGTCTATTCACGCGCCGTTTGCAGAATCCACATCAGCCCGCACGTCGCGGCTCATTGCGTCTGCGGCACGGACGGACGCAGGCGCACGTTGCGCACCGCTTCACGGCGTTGGCGCACGAATCCCGGTGTTGGCCACTCAGGGTGCCGATATGGGATTCCCCGACCCTGTAACGAGCCATGCAGAGCACCAAGTCCCGAATCCATCCCAAGTACAAGACGAAGTATCGGGTCAGCAACTGATCGGACTACGACCGATCGTTGGTCGAGCGCGGCAACCTCACCGTCTGGCTGTCGCCGGACGCGATCGCGCGATGGAAAGCCAAACCCTCGCGGCGCCGTGCAGGGCAGCCCAAGTACCCGGACTTGGCGATCGAGACGGCGCTTACACTGCGGCTACTGTTCCGGTTGCCACGGCGCCATGTCGAGGGGTTCCTGCGTTGGCTGTTTGATTTGATGGGGCTCGCGCTCAAGGCTCCCGATCACGCAACGCACTCGCGTAGAGCCGAGCAGCTGAAGGCCCCGCTACGGGCGCCGAAGAAACTTGGCAGGATCGATTTGGTCATCGACAGCAGCCGCCTCGCGCTCTTCGGCGAAGGCGAGTGGGCTGCGGCCCGCGATGGACTAATGCGAATGTAAGAGCGGCCAGACAGGCAACTACGTGCCGACGAAGCGGCGGCGCCACAGCCGCCACGACAAACCACTAGCGATCACAACAAAGCCCCACAACACACCCATCGCGCGCAGCATGACCGGATCGGTCCAAGACTTCTGATGCCAGAACATGCCTTGGAAGCCCTCCATCGCCCAGAAGGTCAGTGTCGAGCGCGTGAGCACTTCGCCATACCACGGCAGGTCCGCCATCTGAATTGGGAACCAGCAACCACCGAGCGCGGCCATCACCAGAATCAACAACGTCGAGACGCCTTCAGCCTGCTTGGTCGTCTTGGCCCAAACGGAAATCAGGATGCCGAAGCTCGTCGCAGCGGCGGCCCACGTGACCGACAACGCCAACAGCGTCAGCGGGTCTCGGAACGCACCGATCGAGAAGACCACCTCGCCGAATGCAAACAGCACGATCAGCTGCAGCATGCCAACGATGAAGCAGAACAAGAACTTGCCGAGCAACACGGCATGGCGCGGCGCACGACTAACCAGCAAGCGCCGCAGCGTGCCTTGATCACGTTCGACCAGCAACATGCTGCTGCAGGCCATCAGGCCAAACATCAACATCATCACGGTCATGCCCGAGACACTCTGCGCCAACTGGTAGCCGAGGTTCTTGGGCCGCGCCGGCGGGGAGACGTCTTCTTTGGTGACCGGCACCATGTTGTCGAACATCGACGCCATGTCGCCAATCTTCACGCCACTACCGGAATCAGGCTGCTCGGCCTTCTTTCCGAACGGATGAATGCCGCTATTGAACAAGCCGATGACGTTTTGAACAGCCTCCATGCCCGCCACCAGTCGCTTGACCTCCGCCTCGCCCATGCCATTGCGCCGCATCAGGCTGCCCATCATCCAGGACATGCTGCTGCCATCACCGGCCGCCATCATCGCCTGCATCAAACTGATGCCCACCAAGCGGGATTCCATGTAGCGGCCCGGGTCACGAATCAGCGTCAACGGCGGCTCAGACGCATTTGCGAGTGCATCCCCGAACCCCTTGCCGACGACCAGCGCATGGTGCGCTTCACCATCCTGTACCAACGAACGCAGGCTCGCGGCTGTTCGAGCCTCTTGCTTTACGCGCGGCTGCACGCTCAGCATCGACACCTCGCGCAACGCGGCCACGAACTTCTGGCTCGCGGCACTATCGTCTTCGTCGCAAACCCAGATGGTGACGCGCGGCATGCCGCCTTCGCCACCAAACGCAAACTTCATCACCGAGCCAAAGACGGCCACCAATACAATCGGCAACAGCAAGCCGAGCAGCAGCCCGGTGCGGTCGCGCCGATAGAGGTTGAGGTCTTTGCGAGCGATCAGCACAGCGGCGGACCAGGTGTTCATGATTCATCCCTCAACGAACGGCCTGTCATAGACAAGAAGGCCTGCTCGAGATTTCCTTCGGCGGATCCTGCTTGCTGGCAGAGTTCTTCGGTCGTGCCAACACCAATGACAACGCCTTCGTTGACGATGACGATGCGATCACACAAGCGCTGCACCTCTTCCATGTAGTGCGACGTGTAGATCATGGTTCGACCGCGCTCGCGCAGGCTCAGCAAGCATTCGAATAGGTGGTTACGCGACTGCGGATCGACGCCGGTCGTTGGCTCATCGAGCAGCAACAGGTCGGGATCATGCAGATCCCCGACGGCCAGATTGAGCCGTCGCTTCATGCCACCGGAGTAGCTCGACACGCGGTCATCTTTGCGGTCGACGAGACCCGCTAGGTCCAGTCCACGTTGCACAGCGGCACCAACACCCGCTGCCGCGACACCCTGCATGCGTGCAAAGAACTCGAGGTTCTCCTTCGCCGTCATGCCCGAGTAGAGCGCCAACTCCTGCGGCACCAAACCAAGCCGTGCCCGGCTGCTCGCGTCATCGGCCGGCACGAACGGCTTGCCATCGAACGTCAGCTTGCCGCCGAAATCCGATAGCAGCCCGGCGATACAGGACAGCAAGGTCGTCTTGCCGGCCCCATTCGGACCAAGCAGGCCCAGAATCTCGCCGCGACGACACGTCAAGCTGGCGGACTTCACAGCCACACGTTCGCCATAGCTATAGCGAAGCTCCTCGACGACGAGCAAATCCGCAGGTTCGGTCATGCGCGCACCTTAGCCCGCAGCCCGCAGCCCGCATCGCCCCAAACGCGCGACTGCCAAACTTGCAACTGCACGACTAGCTCAGCCGACGCAAGATCTCACCACCCGGCCGGGTATGCTGCCGCGCCCATTTTGAGATCGAAGCCATGAAGAAGCCAACGCCCCTACTGTCCCTTTGCGCGCTGCTGTTCGTCGCCGCGTGCAACTCTGCGCCTGCCCCACGCGACTACCAACTCGACCGCGTCGACAACACCGTGGTCGTGCAACTGTACGCCGATGGCTTCGAGGCACTGAGCCAAGACGACAAGATGTTGGCATACCACCTGTCGCAAGCTGCGATCGCTGGGCGCGACATCTACCTAGACCAACGCTTTGAGTACACACTCGGGCTGCGCTGGGTGCTCGAAACGCTGTGGCTGGTTCGCGACGACTTGCCGGCCGAGGTCAACGAAGAGATCACCCGCTACTGCAAGTTGTTCTGGGTGCACTCCGGCATCCACGACAGCCTGACGACCAAGAAAGTGCCGCTGCGGTTGACGATCAAGCAGTTCGCCGAAGCCTGTGCGGTGGCTCAGCAGAAGGGCCACAAGCTGACCACCAACGAGTTCGCGCCGCTGCGCAACCTTGATCACGCGTGGCAGATCATGACCGACCCGACCACCTATGTGTCGGTCACCAACAAGAGCACCGAGCACGGCAACGATCCGATTGCCGCGAGCTGCAACAACCTCTACTCCGGCGTCACGACGGCGGATCTCGAAGGCTTCGTCGAGAAGAATGGCCTCAACTCGCGACTCGTCAAGCGCGACGGCAAGCTGTTTGAAGAGATCTACCGCTGTGGTGATGGCAAGAGCATTCCGCCTGGCCGCTACGCCAAGGAGATCTCGGCGATCAACGTCGAACTGAAGAAGGCACTGCCATACGCGCCGGAGCCGACCAAGAAGGCCATCACCAAGCTGATCCGCTACAACCAGACCGGCAGCATGGACGACTGGCGCGAGTTCAACATCGCGTGGGTGCAGGACAACGACTCGACAATCGACTTCATCCTCGGCTTCATCGAAGTCTACGTCGACGCGCGTGGCATGAAGGGTTCGTGGGAATCAGTCATCAGCTTCCGCGACGAGATTAAAACCCGCAACATCGCCAAGCTCGCGCTCGAAGCATCGTGGTTTGAAGCGCGCATGCCGTGGGAAGAGAAGTTCAAGAAGAAGGACGTTAAGGGCATCTCGGCGCGCGCCATCTCGGTCGTCATGGAAACCGGCGACAGTGGCCCGATCACTCCGATCGGCATCAACCTGCCGAACGAAGCCGACGTGCGCCAGGAATACGGCAGCAAGTCGGTCAACCTCGCCAACATCGTCGAGACCTACAACTCCGTGAAGGCATCGGGCAGCCTCGGCGAGTTCTCTTTCACTAAGGAAGAGGAAGCGCGCGCTCGTCTCTACTCCTCGGCGATGGACGACATGCACACCAATCTGCATGAAGTCGTCGGCCACGCATCGGGCCAGTTGATGCCTGAGATCAAGAACCCGGCGCAGCGCCTGGGCCTGTTCTACAGCACGCTCGAGGAAGGTCGCGCCGACCTGGTTGGCCTCTACTGGATCGCCGACCAAAAGATGAAGGACCTCGGCTTCGTGCCCAACGACGAAGCCGTATTGGCCAAGTATGAGGCCTACGCGCGCAATGCGCTGGTGCAACTGCGCCGCGTGCCGCTCGGCGAACGCGTCGAAGAAGACCACATGCGCAACCGCCAGCTGATCGTGCTGTGGTTGCTTGAGAACGACGGTGGCGTCGAAGTCAAGCAGCAGGACGGCCGCACATTCTATGTCGTCACTTCGGCCGACAAGTTCCGCGAAGGCTCCGGCAAGCTGCTCGCCGAGCTGATGCGCATCAAGGCCGAAGGTGACTTCAAGGCTGGCAAGGCGCTAGTTGAAAAGTACGCCGTCAAGATCGACCCGACGCTGCACCAGGAAGTCATCCGCCGCATTGAGAAACTCGGCCTGCCGTCGGTCACCGGCTTCGTGCAACCCGAGCTGCAACTCGTCAAGGACGCTGCTGGCAAGGTCGTCGACGTCAAGACGATGCACTGTCGCGATCTCGCTGACCAGATGCTGCGCTGGAGCGGCCGGAAGTAGCTGCCATGCGTTACGAAGGCAAGATCTACCGACCGCCGAGTGAAGCGGATGCTTACATCCTGCAGGCCACGATCGGCTGCAGTTGGAACAAGTGCACGTACTGCGACATGTATCGCGACAAGCAGTTCACGGTGCGTGCGATGGAGGAAGTGCTCGCCGACATCAAGTTGGCGGCGGCGACCTACGGCAACGAGGTGCAGAAGGTCTTTGTAGCCGATGGCGACGCGCTGATCCTCGACATGGCGTCGTGGCGCACGATCCTTGCGGCGTGCAAAGACGCCTTCCCATCGCTGCGACGCGTGTCGTGCTATGCGATGGCGAGCAACATCCTAGAGAAGAGTGAGGCCGAGATGACCGAGCTTTGCACGCTTGGTCTAACGCAACTCTACATCGGCCCAGAAAGTGGTGACGACCCGACCTTGAAGCGCATCGCCAAGGGCAGCACCGCACAAGACCATGTCGAAGCGGCGCAGCGCGCGCACGCGGCTGGCATGAAGACGTCGGTGATCTTCTTGCTCGGTGCCGGCGGTATCGAACGCAGCCAAGAGCACGCGCTCGCATCGGCCCAACTCGCAACGGCGATGAACCCGCGCTTCTTGTCGGCACTGACGTTGACGGTTGTGCCTGGCACACCGATCGCGCGCGCCGAAGAGAAGGGGCTGTTCACGATGCCCGACATCCCAACAACGCTGCGCGAGTTGCGCACGTTCGCGGCGAACGCCAACCCGACCGACTCGATCTTTCGCACCAACCACGCTTCGAACCGCCTACCGATTGCGGGACGACTGCCGCGCGATCGAGACGAGATCGTCGCCGCGATCGATGGCGCGCTGAACGGCGACGTGCCACTGCGACCCGACTGGCAACGCGGCCTGTAAGCCTTCGCACCGGCAAGATTCCTGCCGGCCGAACGGCGCCAGTCCAACCGTACTCCGCAAGGCTCCTGAGACACGCCTGCCACAACTCCAGGGTCGGATGCCGCACGCCGTGGCTCCAGGCCTCGCGGCTACGAATTTACCCTGATGAGTTCCGAGAAAAGTCGCTCAATTCGATTCACGCCATTCGAAGGAATGGCACAATCGGCACGGGGAGATCGCTAGACTTGCTCGACCAGTTTCGACCATATAGTCAACGAAAGGATCCATAATGATGAAGTCTCTAATCGCTCTCACCTGCGCCGCACTGATGACGTGTGGCCTGCAAGCTCAAATCGGCGGCAGCCTCAACCGCAACGCGGCCAAGGTCTCCAACACCATCGAGATGGGCAAGAACAAGCTGTCCGTCAGCTACACCGCCATCCGCTTCGGTGATGGCCAGTGGCAGAAGGCCCAGGAAGACAAGGAAGGCTACGAAGGCTTCAACAAGTTCGCCGCGCGCAAGCCGATTGGCTCCGTCACCACCAGCTGTGACCTGACGGCCGCTGGCAAGACGATCGCCGCGGGCACCTACTCGATGTTCTTCACGGTGCACGAAAGCGGCATGTGGTTGCTCAACCTGAAGCCCGCCGAAGGCGACGCCGTGCGCTGGGGCATGCACCTCAAGGACACCACCTCCAAGAGCGCCTGCATGAAGATCAGCCTCGAGCCGTCCGACAAGGACGACACCTGCTCGATCGCCATCACGTTCGGCGAGAAGTCGGTGTCGGTGCCGGTCATGGTCAAGGCCAAGAAGGAGTAGTGGAGCAGGGTCGCTGGCTCGCTTTCAAGCTGAGCTAACCGCAACCCGCCCCTCGCTCACGACCTGCCTCGCAGGTCACGCCCGCCGCGCCAGTTGACTGGCTGCTGGCGGGCCCACCAGTTTCCCGTTATGGACTGGTGTGTACTGACCATGGCGAGCCTGACCGATTTCGACTACCCAGACTCTGCGTGGAACCGCGCCGTCGACATCATGGCGCACGGCGATCCATTTTGTTGTCGCACCGAGTGGGCGTTGTCGTTTCACGAAGCGTTCGCGCCGGGCCGCGATCTATGCGTCGTCGCGGCAGAAGGCAGCTTGATCTCGTTCGCACTGCATAAGCGAACGAAGGCTGGCCCGCTGCTCGAGCCGGTCGAGTCAAGTTGGCTATTCGGCTGCCCGCTGCTGGGCCCTGATGCGGTTCCGATGCTGGCGCAACTGCTCGAATCGCACCCCAAGGCATCCGTGCTGCTCAGCGGCATGGACATCGAAGGCCCGCTGCTGCCCGTGCTCGCTGCGGCTTTCGGTGAACGCTACGACTTGCTGCATGTCGCCACGGAAAACACCTGCCGTGCGTCGCTCGATCGCGGGCTCGACGGCTACCTGTCGCGGCGCTCCGCCAAGACCCGCCGCGGCGTGCGCAATGCCGCCCGGCGCCTGCACGACCGCGGCGTCACCTTCGAACGCCATCAGCCAACCACCCAAGCCGAAGCGGACGCCGTCTACGCCCGCATCATCGCGGTCGAGGACCGTAGCTGGAAGGGCCTTGGCGAATGCGGCATGAGCGAACCGCCGTCACTGCAGTTCTACTCGATGATGCTGCGCCGCATGGCTGTCAGCGGCTGCGGCCGGGTGATGCTCGCGCGCCACGAAGGCACCGACATCGGTTTCATCTTCGGCGGCGTGTGCGGCCCCGAGCCTGAAGGCAACATCTACCGTGGCCAACAATTCAGCTTCGCCGATGACTGGCGCGCTGCCTCACTCGGCAACGTGCTGCAACTCGAACAAGTGCGGTGGCTTTGCGACGAGGGCGTGGCCCGCTACGACATGGGACCAGTGATGGAATACAAGCATCACTGGACCGAGACGCAGGCGCGCCTGGATGCCATCGCGCTGCGGCCGAACTAGATCACAGCATCACGACGTCCCACGCGTTGCTTGCGGCGCCGCAATGCATCGCCCCGCAATGCATCGTCACCCCAATGAATCGTCACCCCAAGAAACAGACAAACTGCACGCGACGCCCCAGCCGCAAGACGCGGGTAGCGCACGACGCCCCAATCGCCGAATGAAGGCATTTGGCAGGCTCTAATCACTACTAGCTGCTTAGTGCCTGCAAGTCACGCCAGTCAGTAAAGCAATCAAGATGCAACTCGACCGCTGCGCACACGACCTCAAAACTGGCCAACCGCAAACAACCCGCTAGCATCACTCGCCATGCTCGTGCATACCCATCACGTCCCCCTGCGAGAAACGATGCTGTGGCTCGAGCCACACCTCCAACATCGCGCCGCACGCATTCTCGAAGTCGGCTGTGGTCAAGGCCACCTCGCTGCCGCGCTGGCGAGCGCCGGCCACCAAGTCGTCGCGATCGACTCCAACGAAGAGGCGGTCGCAGCCACGCGCTACAAGGGCGTCGATGCGCGCGTCGGCACGTTCCCCGAACAACTGCCAGAGAGCGACCAAGGCAGGTTCGACGTGGTGCTATTCACGCGCTCGCTGCATCACCTCGAAGACCTCGACGCCGCGTGCGCCGCCGCGTTCTCGATACTGTCACCGACTGGCGTCGTGCTGATCGAAGACTGGGCGTGGAACCTCATCGACGAACGCACTGCGGCATGGGCCTACGGCTTGATGGGCATCGGCCGCACCACCGGACTCGTTCCGGCAGGCACGTGGCAAGGCGGCACCGATCCCTTGCAGCACTGGATCGACGAACATCAACACCATGTGCATGAAGTAGCCGCCATGCGCGAAGCCATCAGCAAGCACGGCGCGGCACACAACGTGACGATCACCGAACAAACGGCGCCGTACTTCTACCGCTACTTCTGCGACTACCTCGCCAAGAAGGCCGACGGCGCGACGATCGTAGAGAGCGTGCTAGCTGCCGAACGGCAAATGCTCGAAGCCGGTGCCATGGAACCTCTCGGCTGGCGGCTAGCGGCCACTCGCGCGTAGGCCGCTCACACGAGCACGCAGGGCAGGGAATGGCTCCCTACCCCGGCGCGGCAGAACGGCAGATCAGAACCTGACGGGCACGACCCTGCCCCCCGATACAGATCACCTCGCGCAACCACACCGGCCCCATTCCTGAGGGTGGCCTGGCAGTGGGCAAAGGTCCGCTCGGCGAGGAGACCTGGGCGCTGCGTCGGCGCTAAGCACGCCGGCAGCTTGCGGCACGATCGCCAGCGCAGATCGAGGTCCGCGGATATGGCGGCAGATCTCTGCATGCCACCGCTAGGATCGGCGGCGATGCGACCAGCAACACGCGAACCTGCACACGGACGGCAAGCCCAGTGAAGAACTTGGTTGCTCGCATGTTCTTGGTGATGCCGCTGCGCGACACCATGCGACGCGTGCCGCAAGTGCTCATCGGCCTATGGCTGTTTGGCATGGGCGTCGCGTTCATGGTCGCCGGCGACCTCGGCACCGCGCCATGGGACGTCTTCCACCAAGGCGTCGCACGCGTCAGCGGCATCAGCCTCGGCACCGTCATCATGCTCACCGGCATCGTCGTCGTGCTCGGCTTCCTACCGCTGCGCGAGAAGGTCGGGCTAGGCACGATCTTGAACGCGCTGCTGATCGGCGTCGCCGTCGACCACACGCTCAGTTGGCTAGAGCGACCCGACGTCCTGTGGCTACGCATCGCGCTCACCACCTCCGGACCAATCATGATTGCGCTCGCTTCCGGCCTCTACATCGGCGGCGGACTCGGCCCTGGACCGCGCGACGGCATCATGACCGGTTTCGCAAAACGCGGCTTCAAGGTCTGGAAGGTGCGCACGATCCTCGAGGTCAGCGTCATGACGCTCGGCATCTTCCTAGGCGGCCGGATCGGGTTTGGCACCGCCTGGTTCGCGATCGGAATCGGGCCAATGGTGCAGTTCTTCTTGCCCAAGTTTGTGATTCGCTCAGCGGCCGGCAGCACTAGCGATGTGTCGCAAACGCGCTAGGAGTCTGCGTCACGGGAGGCGAATCGACCAGGTGCGTGACGTTCGCACCGGGTTGGTTCGCCGAAACGCAGTCGAATCGGTGGCTTCGGCGAGGATTTGGCGGGCCGACATGGGGTGAAGGGTGCGTGCCTGGCGGTTTGCTCTCCCGTGGCGCAGACTCCTAGCTGACGCGCTCGTGAGTCTCGGCGCGCCCTAGCGGGCACCGCATGCAGCCAGCCCGTCGTTAGCGACCCTTGACGCTGTCGGGGTTCGCTGCCGCTGATTGCGCATGCATCTCTCGCGTCGCCGTGACGATGCGCTGGATGTTGGCCACGTGGTCACTCGCTGCATGAATCGCCCACAACGCCTCGAAGTTCGCCGGCAGGTTGGCGACGCCATTGATCGCCGACAGCAGGTCGGACTCGAGCACGCCACCGACGAGGTTCTCGGCCGTCAGCTTGTAGGAACGCTCAGATACCTTGCCTAGGAACGTCGTGTTCGCGAGCAGTAATCGCATGCCACGCGACGTCATCAGGCACACCAGCACCGGCTTGTCGTCGTAGTCGCAAATCTTGTGGAACGCCGCGATGGCGTTCGCATCGTTGCCGGACTCCTGCATCTGGCTGATGCGCAGCACGCACTGAGAGCCCACCAACAGCGCCTTCTCGAGCTGGAGATCGGTCTTCGCGAGCAGTGAATCTACCAGGCGTCGCTTGCTGCCGTTGGGTGTGGCATCCCGCCATTGGAGGATGCAGTCGACAAGTTCGGCAAGGTTCATCAGCTACTTAGAACGGGATCCGCTGCGGGAATCAACGAACCCTTTCCGACCGAAGCATCGTGTAGGGCCCCGCCGGGATCACCGCGATCCGCGCATTTGGCTGTCGCTGCAGCAGCTCATCGATCACTTGCTGGGCGCGCGCCGTCACGTCGCCATCGCCGGAGGCCGGTGTCACGGCCAACTTACGCTGCACTTCGATCGGCAAACCATCGTTCGCCAACACCAGCCCTGCGACCCCAACGCGCTCCAGCACCCTGGTCTGCATCTGGTATTGCCACTGGTCCTTGGCGGTCACTTCCGTCGCCCGGATGTGCTCCAAGAAGCCCTGAAAGTCTCCCCCGCGCTGCATCATCAGCTCGGTGTATTCCGGCGAGCCAACCTCGGTGCACGCCGAACACATCAACAAGATCGAGTCGCCGTGCAGCGCCGGCAATGCCGTCACCATGCCTTTAACCGTCTGGTAGAAGCTCTCGTCGAGCGGGTAGCCACCGGCCGATTGCACAACCAAGTCGTAAGGTCGCTCGACCTTGGCCGAGGTCCAGGTTCCGACTTGCTCACAGCCGATCTCGTGCGCCGCGACCAGGTGCCCAGCAAACACCCCTGCCAGTTCGCGCTCGTGCGTGATCGCCGCATTGACCAAGAAGTCGCACCCCATCAAGCCCGCGACGCGCATCGCAATCTCATGGCACGGATTGCCGACCAACTTGCCTTCCACGGCCGACGGGTCCCCCATCGTCTTGTGGCCATGAAATCGCTGCACCGTGCGCAAATCGACCAAGCCGGGACAGATGCCTTTGCGGCCGCCGGAGTAGCCAGCCATGAAGTGCGGCTCGATCAGTCCGGTGACGATCTTCAATTCGGCATCGGCGTAGATGCGATTGATGCTGACCGGAGGATCGTCGCTGATGCTGACCAGCGAGTCCTGCTGGTCCGCCTCGTGATCGACGACACGGCAGCGACGCAGCAGGTCCTTGCCGAGCATGATCTCACGTTCGCGCGGCGTCGATGGCCGGTGCATGCCGGTCGCAATCAGAATCGTGCAGGCATCATCAGCAACACCGGCCGCATTCAACTCGGCCAATATTGCCGTGATCAACAGCTCGTTCGGCACCGGCCGCGTGATGTCACTCATCGTGATCACAACCGAAGCGGGGCGTTTCTTCTCGGCCAGCGCGCGCAGCGACGGCGACGCGATCGGCTGCCGCAGAGCCGCCAATACCGTCGCCTGCGGATCCTCAAGTCGCGGAATTTCTGGACCCGTGAGGATATCGGCGTTGGCCGGCACGCGCAGGGTGAGCTGAGCCGCGCCAAACAGGATGCTGACTTCACGCATGGACATACGCGCCAGTGGATCCGTTCCGCCAACGAAGTCAACGTATAGCAGCCAACGTCACATGAATGCGCCGAGCCACTTCGCCCCTCTCCCGCTCGAACTGGGGACGATAGCATCTCTCTCATGAGTTACTTCCGCCCGGAGCACACGCCGTTTGCCACTGAGGACTCGTGCGTCGTCGAAGACATCGAACAGAACGTCGAAGTCGCGGACGGCGTGGTCGTCGAACGGCGCAGCGTGTTGTGGCTTTCGGTTGCGGCGGTGACGTCGATGCTGGTTGGCAGCGGATCGCTGCGTGGTCAAAATTTGGGTGGTCAAAATTTGGGTGGTCAAAATTTGGGTAGTCAAAAGTTGGGCAGTCAAAAGTTGGGCACGCAAGATCCGGGCAGCCAAGACCCAGCGCCGAAGCAAAACCCAAAGCTGAGCATCGCAGACTTCCTCAACCAACTTCTGCCACAAGCACGCCGCCTGATCGATTCCAAGGGTGACGACGAAGAGGCCTACCTGCTGACCGTGGCCGCAGCCATGAGTCGCTTGCAGGATCCGAACGCACCGATGCGCGAGGCCATGCGCCAGTTCCAGAAGGAGAACCGCAAGGAGGGCGAGCGCTTTCCAATTGGCGCCATGGCGATGAGCCTGAAGGCCGGCAAAGGATTCACGCATCACGACCACCTCAACTACAACGGTGTCATCATGGGCCTCGAAGGCGAGGCGCGGATTCGCAACTACGACTTCCAAGGCGAACCGCCGGCGAACGATTCGACCAAGACGTTCCAGATCCGCGAAACCCGCGACGACCTGATCCTGCCGGGCCGCTTTTCCTCGCTGGGACTGAAGCGCGAGAACATCCACGACCTGGTCGCCGGCAAGCACGGCGCGCGGGTGCTCGACGTGTTCACGTTCTTCGCCGGCAACGCCACCTCGCGCTACCTGCAAGTTGAGGACAAGCCGCGCGACCCGGAAGCGCGCATCTACGACGCGACCTGGAAACAGCGCCGCCGCAACCGATGAAGCTGCTCTGCTTCCAAGCACGCCACTTCGGTTGGAAGAGCTTTAGCAAGACGCTCGACGAGATCGGCGGCGAGCAGGTTGAGGACGTCACGATCACCGACGAACTGCAGAATTGCGTCGTCGTGTTCGCCCACGCCGAACGTGACGACGAACCAGACGAAGCGCGCGCTCGCGTCTTCCGGCACACGCTGAAGCACATCAAGTGGCTCGCGAACAAACGCGACTACAAGAACGTCGTGCTGCATTCGTTCGCGCATCTGGGTGGCCAAAACGCATCGCCGGAGTTTGCCCAGGCCCTGCTAGTCGAATTGGCCCAACGGTTAACCGGCACCGGCTACACGGTCAAGAGCACGCCATTTGGCTACTTCTGCGAATGGCAGATCGACGTGCACGGCGAGAGCATGGCCAAGGTCTACAAGCAGATCTAGCCGAACCGGCCGCCTGCGATCTAAGCCACGTCCATTCGACCATCGTCGTGCTCGTGTGATAGATTCGCGGCGCGAAGCATGTCATGACTTCGCTGCGACTCCCGATGATGCAGCCACAACCACCGCGTCGATTCTGCTCCGCCCTGACAATCATGCTCGCCCTCGCGAGCGCAACGCTTGCATGCCACGGCCCTGCAACGGCGCAAGGCAAGTCACCGGCTCCGCTGGGTCAGGGCCCGCTGGCTCAGGCTCCGCTGGCTCAGGCTCCGCTAGCTCAGGGCCCGTGGGCTCAGGCCCCCTGGGGGCAGGCAGCCATCAACGCCTACCTCGAAGCGGCCCGCGAACAAACCATCGCCGCGTGCGCCAGTAACAACCTGTCGCTGCCCGATGACTTCCTCGCATGGATCGACAGCGACGCAACGTTGCGCGCATCGGTCTATGGCTGCCGCAAAGACCCACTGCCCGTCTTGCTGCAGCTGCGCTCGTTGGAGATCGAACTTGGCGAAGACATCGTTCGTCGCGACTACACCCAACTAGCACTCGCGTTCGCCATCCAGCGCTCCTACATGGTAACGGGCAAGAAAGCATCGGGTTGGAACGATGGCGACGCGGAGGGAGCAACAGTGCTGGCCGACATCACCCAGCGACCACGCCTGCAGCTGACGATCCCGGCCGACCCGCGCCAGCGCGTCAACACCAAGGACGAAGGCCGCACGCTCGATCGCGAGGACCACATCGTCAACTTCCTCGAAGACCACGCGCCGATCGAAGTCGATGTCACGAGCAAGGAACGGCCGCCGCTCGAATACGACGACAAGGGCATCGCTAAGAAGCGCGGCAAGGCCGTCAAGGTCACGCGCAAGGTGCCGCGCGCGCTGGTCGGCGCCGACGTCATCGCGTCGATCGACCTGCAGCAAGAGTTCCATTCCTACATGCTGGCTCATGGTCACGACATCGCACTCGACTGCGGCAATCAGGTCGTGCACTGGCAGAGCAAGGCCGCGGTCAAGGACAAGCAGCTACGCGAACGCATTCGCACAGCGCACGAACTGTTCCACAGCGCCTATCGCAACAAGGGCCGCATGCCGGCCGAGCGCGATCGGGCGCCGACCGCCGCCGAGTCGATGGCGTGGTTGATCCGCAACGACCGCCACGAGTTCACGCCCAAACAGCAGGTAGCCCGCAATTGGCCGCGCTTCCCGCTGAACGCACCGTGGCCGGTGCTGCTGATGCTCGCCGCCGACGATCAGCCGCTGCGTGAACGCGAAGAGATCTGGATCAAGTTCCGTGACCACGGCGAGTTCCGCACCTACGGCGAATACATCGGCGGCATCGCGCAACAGTTCGACATGCAGTCGGCGCGACGCGTCAGCCCAATCGCGTTCAACTACGGTTCGATCCAGATGATGTGGAAAGACGGTGGCGTCTGCGGAACGATGGGCAACATCGGCGCCCGCACCTTCCGCATCTGCGGCGTGCCATCGTCGACGGCTGGCCAACCCGGCCACTGCGCGCTGGTGCGCATGGACGTCAACCCGAAGACGGGCTTGTTCCGCTGCATCGGCGGCCAATACGCGACCGGCGGCGACGAAGTCACCTCCGTGCACGCGCGCTGGAACTACGACGATGTTGGCGGCCGCCGCCCAATGGTGTTTCACCAGTCCATCGCCTGGGGCGTCAACCAAGGCGTCGCGTCGTTCGTCGACACGCTCATCATGCGCCGCATGTGGGAAACGGCAGACGAAACCACGCGACAGACGCGCGGCTGTCGATTCGTTCGCGAGGCGGTCACCAAGAACCCGTTCGCGTTGGCGGCCGTGCTCGGCGCCATCAACACAGCATCCGACGGCAAGTCCGCGGCTGCGTTGCTCGACACGTTCCAGCAGCAGTTCAACAAGTTCGCCAAGCCTGACGAATACAGCCTCTATCGCGACCAAGTGCGTGACCTGGTGCACGCCCGCGTGCTCGCAACACCTGCACCAAAGACCAAGGGCGCGGCAACTCAGCTGCTGTCTGCTCTGCAGCGGCAAGACAGCCAGAACGGTCGCCTGCTGGCGCGCACTTGGCGCACGATCGGCGGCGATGCGGAGTTCCACCATCGCACGACCGCAGCGGCCCGCAGCTACGTCGCGAGCAACCGCACCAAGGCAACATCAAAGCAGTTCGGCAGCTTGATCAAGGTTTGGGAACGCACCCTCAAGGGCAAGGCAAAGCGAACGCAATGGGCCGAGAAGGTGCTCGCTGCGTTCACTGGCAAAGAAGCGCTTCGAACCAAACGCCGCATGACGCTCGACCCCGTCGTCGCGCAACTGTGCAAGATGGCTGGCCGCGAACCACCGAAAGTTGGCAAGTAGCTTCGCGCACCTCTAGGCATCCTCGCCAACACACACACAATGGATCAAATACCCGAAGCGACTTGGAACGCGGTAGTCAACGCAAGGCGACAGCCGACACCGCGCCCATTCGCGAAAGAGATTGGTGAGCAACCCACGTTGCTAATCTTCCTGCGCCATCTCGGTTGAATCTTTACTCGTGAATGGCTTCAGCAGTTGCTGCGCCACCAGCAGAGTCAGGGCTTCCCAGACATGGTCTTCGTGCACCGCAGCACCATCGAGGACGCCGAGCCGTTCTTCGCTGCACGTGCACCCGACGCGCGCGCCATCGCAGACCCAGAAGGCGCCTTGTTCGCGGCGTTCGCACTGCAATCTGGATCCCTGCTACAAATTCTCGGTCCAACGGCTCTGTGGCGTGGCCTGCGCGCCCTACTCAAGGGCAACAGCATCGGCAAGCCAGCAGGCAACGAGCGCCAGATGCCAGGCGCGTTCCTGGTGCACGGCCGCAAGGTGCTATGGCAGCATCGCGCCCGCCACGCGGCCGATCACCCGAACCTCGCCGACGTCACCAGCGCGATGCAGTCGGTGTAGCGGCCAGCGACGTTCGCACCGCGGGCCAATTCCGTCACACGCCCGCCGCCCATGAGCCCGCGCAACCGGTCTCCAGCGATGAAAGCAGGGTGATGCCTCTGGCATGAGGGACGCGTTCGGTTGACGGTTGGCACCATCCAATGGGCCGAACCGACATGAACGTATCTGTATTGATCCGCGCCTCGCTCACACTGCTGCTCGGCGTTGCCGGGCTCGCACAGTCACCGATCGAAGCGATCGCAACGCCGTCATCGATCCCGATCCCCAAGGCAACGGATCTCAGCGGCAGCTTCACGTTCCGCATGTGTGTGCGAATGTCTGGTGTCCCCGAAGGCTTGCCAACCATCGCGGCCAACAAGCAGTGGGAAGACGGTGAGGTTCGTGACTACACGACCAACAACGCGTTCGGCATCGGCCGTGAATCCGGCAAGCGCAAAGGCTTCGCCATCAGCGTGCTGCCAGATGGTGCCTGGACCTGGAACGCTGGTGACGGCCAACACCGCATCGACCACCGCCCGGAGGCATGGCACCAAGGCATCGCCGATGGCCGCTGGCACGAAGTCGGGTTCGCCATCGATCGCGTGCTCGGCGTTGCCCACCTCTATCACGACGGTCGTCGAGTCGCGCTGCACGACCTGCAAGGCGTCGAGAGTTTGCGTTCGGACAGTGCCTCGCTGCAACTCGGCTCGAAGGCGCACAACATCGAAGTCAGCGCCGCGCGCTTCCACCAAGGCGCCATGTTGCCCAACGCGGTCCGAACGGACTTCATCGCGCGCTTCGGCAACGAACGAGCTCCAGCCGTTTTGCCGCAATGGCATGGCCGCCCCCTGCGCGTGCTCGCTTGGAACATCTGGCACGGTGGCCGGCACAAGGGCCGCGACGAAGGTGTGCAGCGCGTCGTCGAGGTCATCCAGGAATGCAACGCCGACATCGTGCTGATGCAGGAGACCTACGGCAGTGGCCCGCGCATCAGTGCCCGACTCGGCTACGACTACTTCCTGCGCTCGAGCAACCTATCGGTGATGAGTCGCTTCCCGATCGTCGACACGCACCGACTCGCATCCGGGTTCCGATTTGGCGGCGTCAGCATCCAGCTGCGACCTGGTCAAACGATCCAGGCCTACTCGCTATGGATCGACTACCTGCCGAGCGTCAAGCAGCAGCTAGCGGCCAACGCCACCGCCGAGCAACTGCAAGCTGCCGACGCCAAAACCCGCGGCAAGGACATCGAAGCGATCCTCAAGCAACTGCTGCCGCATCTCAACAAGACGCCGAACGTCCCGGTGCTCGTCGGCGGTGACTTCAACAGTGGCTCGCACCTCGACTGGACCAAAGCTGCCGCATCGCAGCCCAACCACCAAGGTCTAGTCGTCGATTGGCCGGTCAGCCGCGCGATGGCCAACGCGAACTTCGTCGACGCCTATCGCTTGGCGCACCCCGATCCAGTCGCCTCACCCGGCCACACGTGGTCACCCGAGTTTCGCGACGCTCACCAAGATCGCATCGACTACGTCTACACACGCGGCGACACTTGGCGCGTGCTCGACTCGCGCGTGCTATCGACGCACCCGCGCGGTTGGCCCAGCGATCACGCAGCCACGTTCACCTCACTCGACCTCGTCGCCAAGACCGAAGCCGACCGAAAGACGCTCAAGGTGATGAGCTACAATATTCACTACGGCGTCGGCATGGACAAAAAGCTCGACCTGCCACGCATCGCCAGAGCGATCCGCGAGCACGCGCCAGACCTCGTCGGCCTACAAGAGATCGGCAACGAAGCGATGGCCACCGAGCTCGGCCGCCTAACTGGCATGGCCGTCGTATTCGGCCCATCCAAAGGCTCGAACACGGCCTACGGCGACGCCATCCTCAGCAAGCATCCGTTCAAGTGGGTCACGAACCATGCCATTCCCAGCGCGAGTTCCAGCCGCTACCAAGCAATGGCAGTCGACGTCGACCTGTCCGCTGTTCTTGGCGAAGGCCTGAAAGTGCGCCTCATCAACACGCACTTCGACTGGCTCGGCACCATCGGCTCACGCGAAGCACGGCTGGCATCGGTGCGGCTGATTGAAAAAGCGTTCTGCACCGATGCGAACTTGCCCGTGATCTTGACCGGCGACCTCAACGCGATGCCTGACAGCGAACCCATGCAGCAACTACGCGATGCCGGCTGGTCGCAAGGCAAGCCGCGTCAACCGCTACTCTCCATCGGTTCGCCACCCGACCGCCAGATTGACTACGTGCTCGTCAAACCAAAGCAAGGCTGGATCGTGCACCGCACCTACATCGCCGACGAGCCCATCGCCTCTGATCACCGACCGATCGTGATGGTGCTAGAACACGTGCGGTGAAGCACGGTGCCGGGCACCGGCATGCCACTTACAGCTTGATACGGTGCCTGGCACAAAAACAACTCACTCGAACTGACCAGAGCCGAACACGATGTTTCTGTGCCAGGCACCGCACGAACAATTCGCGCATCAAGGACCTGCCCGACATCGCGCTGCTGGCAAGCCCGCTGTTGCAGTGCAACGGGGCAATCGATGCAGCGACCCTGCGCATGGCACTCGAGAAGACGTTCGAGTTTCGGGCAACCCATGCGTTGCCGGACGACGTACCACAACCGCCAACGAGCTGGCATGAACCGTATGCCCAAATCGCAAAGTCCGATGAACTGACCTAGCGCACACTTGACGAGTTACAGCGAGCGGTGCAGGGATTCCTCGGGCCAGTGGACAGCACCAAGGCAGCCGGTGGTGTCTGGAGTCCAGTAAGCTGGCGATCGACGCAAGGATCCTGAAGCCGATGATTTGGCGCGTGCGATACCGTGCGATAACGCTAGCGCTCGATGATCACAAGCCGGCGTCCCGCAACGCGTCTTCAAGCGACTCGACTTCTTCGTCACTAAGCTCGCTAAACTGGCTGCGCTTGGTCGCCGACAACCGACCCCGATTGTTGAAGCACAGCTTGATGAACAACTCGAGCTTGCGGTTCGGCATGTCGACAATCTCACGCAGCACACGCCACGCCGCGTCATAGCGACCGAGGAACTCGAGTTCTTGGCGCAGGTCCGTATCGATCGTGCGTTCGACACTTGCATAGAGATACTCCGCGGCCGCCGTCGCGTCGAAGTAGCGATAGAAGCCAGCGCTCTCAGTTTGCACCGCCATCGCTCCCTGGGCATCCAGCGTGTACTCGAGCATCGGCAGCAACGGTTGCGAGAACACCTCAAGACAGGTGTCATAGGCACCCTGATTGGCAAGCATGGCCGCCGACACAGGCAACACCATGCCGGCCGGCGTGAAGCCGCCACGCGACAGCACATGGTGAATGATGTAGCGATGCAGGCGCCCGTTGCCGTCGTCGAACGGATGGATGTAGACAAAACCAAACCCAAGCACCGCGGCTTGCACAACCGGATCCATCGTCGAATCGGCGAGTCGCGCACTACATCGAAGCCAACCAGCCATCATCGAACTGACATCCGAGGGACGTGGCGAGACGTAGTGAATACGTTCGCGGTAGCCACCTAACGTCTGACCAACGTAGTTCTGGTCGGTGCGGTAACGGTCCTTCGCGTAGCGCGGATCGAGTACTGCCTGCTGGAGTGCGACCAACGTCTCCGTCGAGAGTTCGGCTATCGTATTGGTGCTCCGCAACAGCTCTACGAATCGCAGCGTGCGCTGCCGATCGGGACGCTCTCGCTCGATCTCGAAGCTCGACTTCGTCTCTTTCAGGTAGAGGAACTGCGCGACGCGCTGCAGCAGCGCTGGATCGTGGTGCGCCACCAATTCGCGCACCCGCTCGGGCAATCGTTGCTGGGCGAACGCCTCGAGAGTAGGTGTTCGCCGCACCAGCGGGCAGAAGTCACGGTTACCCGGCAAGTCATCGCGCACCCGATGACGCATGCTGCGTTGGCCCTCCGCCGTGAAGTAGGAGTCGCCCACAGCATCCACGTAAGCGACGGATTGCACGTCCGGCACGTCGAGGGTTCGCTCCGTCAACCACTCATAGAGGAACCAGATGCGCCGCGAGTATTTGCCGGTTGGCGTCGCACGGATCCAAGCAGCGAGGTCGGCAGGATCGGCGCGCTCGAAGACGCCCCGTAACACCTCAAGATTGACCCCGTCGTATTTGAGTGCGAACTCAAGTTGCGCCGGCACAGTCGCAGCCGGCGCGTAGGAGATGGGGAAGGTGCGCACCGCGCGACCGTCGCGCAGCTCAAGATGCACGCCCCCCTGGCGCCGTACGAATGAGGTATGAGCTAGTGGCAGGCAGGACAAACCGAATTGCTCGA
>JBNMNW010000053.1:0-24887 GCA_051278165.1 Planctomycetota bacterium
TGGGTTGCGCCGATTGGCATGATCATCGGCATCCTGGTCATGGGCGTGGTATCGCACCAGACGTTGTCGACCGGTCAGCGGGTCTTGCCGGCGATGGCAACTCACGCCAATAAGTGGTTGGCGTGGAGCTTTGCGATGGCCGCGGTGATCGCTTCGATCGTCTGGCACTTCCCCCAATACAACTTGGCGGCGGCTTCTCTCGCCGATGCCGCAAACACGTTGGGGTTAGAAGGCGTGCCGAAGATGGCGGCCAGCACCTTCGTGCTGGTCTGGGCCGTGTTGTTGTCGACGATGTATGGCAAGAGCCCGCGCTTCGTGCGGCTCTACGAGCAGTTCCTTAAATACACGGTATGGGGAATCGTCGCGTTGCTGTTGTGGGTGTTGATCAACACCGAAACTGATTGGGCCGGAGTGGCTGCCGGATTCATCCCGAGTCTCCCCGAGGATCGTGATGGCTTCAGTAGTATTGACCTCGCCGTCGCTGGAATTGCTGCGGCGGTTGGCATCAACATGCTGTTGCTCTACCCCTACAGCTTGTTGGCGCGGGGTTGGGGCCGTGAGCACAGGGGGCTTGCGAAGTTCGACCTGTTCTCCGGCATGCTGGTGCCTTACGCGCTCGCTAGTTCGTTGATGGTGATTGCTGCAGCGAACACGCTTGGCGGAACCGGTGTTGAGAAATCGGCTGCTGTTTCCGAAATGGCGGGCGTGCTCGGCAAGGTGATCGGTCCGCATAAGGGCACGCTCATATTCGACTTGGGCATGCTGGCGATGGCGTTGAGCACGATCACACTGCATATGGTCTGCTGTGGGTTCGTGGCCATGGAGTGGTTTGGTTTGCCGTTTGGATCGATGAAGCAGCGTCTGTTCATGTTGCTTCCCGTTCCCGGATTCCTGGCGCCGCTCTTTTGGGGCGACCTCGCGGTCTACCTGGCAATTCCGACGACGATCATCTGTGGTGCGATGCTGCCGATCGCCTACATCGGGTTCTTGATCCTGCAGCGCAGCAAGGCCTATCTCGGTGATGACCGACCGACGGGTTGGCGGGCTGTCGTGGCGACCGGTGGCTTGGTGCTTGCGATGGTCGTGATCGTGACGTCGCTGACGTTTTACCTGATCAACAAGTTCGGTTAGTCACGCTGCGATTCTTGGCGCTCAGCCTTACCGCTGAGCGCCGCTGCCGTGCCCACAGGCCGAATCGCAAACAGCCCATCGCAGTCGCGCAAAGGCAATCGTTGCGTTGCGTGCGCACACCCGTTCGAGTCTCGGTATGTCCGCTGAGTCCGCTACTGCATTCCGTCTGTGCTTTGGAGCGTTGCATGTGGTGATGCAACCCGGCTATCGAAAGCTCGGCCACACGCTCTCTCAACCTGGCTCGGCTGAGGTGATTGAAGAGCACCTCGACTGGGCCGGCACGATGCAGTTGCGGCGGGAGATGGATGCGTTCGGCATTGGCATCGCGGAGGCGATGGACACGGCGCAGCGGTTCTTCTTGGGATGGCCATCGGCCCGGCGCTTGATTGCCGAGACCGGCGCGTTGCGATTGCCGAACGGGTTCTGCGCCGGTGCCGGCACGGACCAGTTGCCGAAGATCGAACAGGCGTCGGACTTGATTGACGCCGTTGTCGAGCAGTGCAGCTTCATTAGTTCACACGGTGGGATCCCGGTCATCCTGCCGATGCCGTGGTTGTGTGCAACTGGCGCGAGCGAGCAGGACTTTGTCGACGTCTACGAGGCGATCATTCGGCAAGTGCGCGGCCCGGTGTTCTTGCACTGGCTCGGCCCGATGTTTCTCGCCTCGCTCGAAGGCTATTTCCCGGGCCGCAGTTTTGACCGCATCATGGCGCTCGATCCGGCCAAGGTGCGCGGCTGCAAGTTGTCGTTGTTGGACAAGGCATTCGAGGAGCGTGTGCGCAAACAGCTGTTGGCCACCGAACAGATTGTGCTGACCGGTGATGACTTCCACTTCGGTCAGTTGATGCTTGGTGACGGCGAGCGAGTGACGCGAACCACCATGATCGGCGAGCGCCGCGTCGCCCTCGGGGACTTCAGCCATGCGCTGCTCGGCATCCTCGATGCGATTGCCAAACCGACCCAAGCGGCAATTGCGGCCCTTCAAGCTGGCGACCGGCAGGGATTCGTCGATCGCATGGATCCTTGCGAGGCGCTTGGCAAGTTTGTGTTCCAGGCGCCAACGCAGCACTACAAGGCTGGCCTCGCATTCTTGGCTTGGCTGAACGGCCAGCAAGACAACTTCTTACTGGTCAATCGCGAGGAGTTGCAGCGTGATCACGCGCACTACCTGCGCTGCGCCGAACTGGCGCGAGCCGCGGGTTGTGTGCAGCGTGCCGAGGTCTTCGACGCGCGGCTGGCAGAGTTCGCCGCGAGCCCCTGGCCACCGCATGAGTAATCGGGCACGCTGTGCCGCTTGAAGCGAACGCTGCACATCGGTGACGTAGAGATTGGCTTGCCTGCCGTGCAGGCTGCGCTCAGCGGCTATTCGGACCTCGCCATGCGCACCGTCGCGCGTGAGCACGGGGCGACCTATGCGATCAATGAGGTCGTGCTGGACGCGCTGGTCCTGCAAAAGGGCAAGCTGCAACGTCGTATCCTGTCGATACCCGAACAGGACCATCCGGTTGGCGGCCAGTTGATGGGCAGCCAGCCTGAGACGTTTGGCCAAGCAGCCCGCGAACTCGTGCGGGCTGGCTACGACATCGTCGACATCAACTTCGGTTGCCCGGTCAACAAAGTGCTCGGTCGTCATCGCGGCGGTTGGTTGCTGCAGGATACCGAGACCGCGTTAGCGATGGTTCAGTCGGTGCTGCAGGCGGTGCAGGGTGATGCGCCGGTGTCGGTCAAGATGCGGCGAGGCACCGACGACTCTCCGGAGGCCGAGAAGCGCTTTTGGACGATCCTTGATGGCGCGATGGAGCTCGGCATTGCGGCTGCGACCGTGCACCCACGAACCGTCAAGCAGAAATACATCGGCCCGAGTCGCTGGGAGTTCTTGGCCAAGGTCAAGAAGCACGTCGGCGACTTCACGTTGCTCGGCAGTGGCGACCTGTTCTCGCCCTACGACGTCGTCGACATGATGGCAGAGACCGGTGTCGATGGCGCCACGGTCGCGCGCGGCTGCATCGGCAATCCGTTCGTGTTCCAGCAGGTTCGTGATCTGCTCAATGGCAAGGTGCCGCAGCGGGCGACGTGTGCCCAGCAGCGCGCCGCGATCCATCGCCACTGGGAACTTGCCGTGCCGTTCTACCGAGACGAACGCCGCGCCTTGCCGCCAGCCCGCATGCACGTCATCAAGTATGCGCAATACCACAAGGACCCGATCTGGGCGCGCGAGCAGCTCGTTCGGGTGAAGAAGCCCGAGGAGCTTCTAGCGCGGGTAGCCGAAGTCTTCGACGACCGATTCGATGAGGGCCGCACGCAGGAACTCTCCCGCGAAGACGCCGTCGTCCCAGCTTTGCAGAGCTGTGGTGAGTGACGCCCGGTTCTGAGCGATCTCGAGTAACTGCCCGAACAGTTGCCTGACGGCCACCCAGATCTGCGTACTGTACCCGGTACAAACCACAACCTACGCCTACCGGCGTAGGTTGTGGTTTGTACCGGGTACAGTACGCAGATCTGGGTGGCCGGGGGAAGGCCAGTGCGCAGATCCGGCACAACAGGATGCCACTACGCCAGCCAGAGTTGGGGTTCCTCGCTGGACCTTGAGTCCAGAGACGGCGTGCGCGATCGGTGATTTGGTCGGCGGTTGGCGTGCCAGGAACTCCCACTGCCATCGCAATCCTGGCCCCACCTGCGTAGCCTCTGGAAGGGTGGTCGATAGAAGGCCTCCAAGGACTTTCCCCTAGACCTCCGACATGTCAGAAACCGATATCGCCGTGGTTGGAATGGGGTGCCGCTTGCCCGGCGCTCACGACCTCGACGCCTTTTGGCGCATGTTGCGCGACGGACGCGATGCGCGCCGAGAACTCTCGGACGAGCATCTGCGCTCGGTCGGTGTGCCGGATGATGTGTTGGCAGATCCGGACTTCGTCAAGGCCGCGATGCTGCTCGACGACATCGATATGTTTGATGCGGGGTTCTTCGGGCTCTCGCCGCGCGATGCGTCGTTGTTTGACCCGCAGCATCGCATCTGGTTGGAAGTGTGTTGGGAAGCGTTCGAGCATGCCGGGCATGTGCCGCAGTCGTTTGATGGCCGGGTCGGAGTGTTCGCCGGTTGTGGCATGGACACCTACTTGCTGCACAATGTGCTGACCAACCCCGACTTGGTTCGCCAGATCGGCATGTTCTTGATTCGCCATACGGGCAACGACAAGGACTTCCTGGCGACGCGCACGAGCTACCAGTTCGACTTGCGCGGTCCGAGCATCAACGTCGTGACCGCGTGCTCGACGTCGTTGGTTGCGATCCATCAGGCGGCCGCGAGCCTGCTCTCCGGTGAGTGCGATATGGCGTTGGCCGGTGGCGTCACCGTGTTGGTGCCGCAGGATCGAGGTTACCTGCATAAGGAAGGCGAAGTGCTTTCGCCCGACGGCGTTTGCCGCACGTTCGATGCGGACAGTAAGGGCACGATCTTCGGTAGCGGTGCTGGCGTCGTCGTGCTGCGCCGTCTACAGGACGCGCTCGATGACGGCGATCACATCCACGCCGTCGTGTCCGGCACGGCGGTCAACAACGATGGCGCGCGCAAGGTCAGCTTCTTGGCGCCGAGCGTTGATGGCTACGCCGAAGTCGTCGCCGAAGCACTGGCGCTGTCCGATGTAGAGGCCGAGGACGTGCAATACATCGAGGCTCACGGCACGGGCACGTCGGTTGGCGACCCGATGGAGATTGAAGCGTTGACGCAAGCGTTTCGCGCGTCGACCAGCAAGAGCGACTTCTGCGGGATCGGTTCGGTCAAAACCAATATCGGCCATCTTGATACGGCGGCCGGTGTGGCTGGCGTGCTCAAGGTCGCGCTGGCGATGAAGCACGGGGAACTGCCGGCGAGTCTTAACTACCGCCGCTCAAATCCGCTGATCGACTTCCCGAAGTCACCGTTCCACGTCGTCGCAGAGAAAACTCCATGGCCGCGTCCGGCCAATGGCGAACGAACCGCCGGGGTCAGTTCACTCGGAGTCGGTGGCACCAACGCGCACATCATCATGCGCGAGTCGCTGGAGCAAGCGGCTGTGCCGGCGGTTGCCTACCCACGTCGTTGTCATCTGCTACCGATCAGCGGTAAGGGCAAGGATGCCGCCGTCGGTAACGCTGGCCGCATGGCTGAGTGGCTTGGCGGTCACGAGAACTCGGATCTAGGCGACGTTGCGTGGACGATGCAACACGGCCGCCGCGGCTTCTCGCATCGCGGCTTTGCCGTCGGCGCGGATCACAACGAGTTGCGCGAGTCGTTGTTGGCGGCCGATTGGAAGGCGCAGGTCAAGAAGGCGACCGACCGCACAACGTCCGTCGTGTTCTTGTTCCCTGGCGGTGGCGCGCAGTATCCGGGCATGGCGAAGGAACTCTACGAGTTCGAACCTGCCTTCCGGACGGCTGCCGACAACTGCCTCGCGGCGCTGCCTGACGGGATTCGGAACAGGGTCTACGACTTGTTGTTCGGAGCCGCGACCCAAGCCGAAAATGGTCTCGAGATGGAGCGGCCTAGTCTTCTGCTGCCGACGCTGTTCGTGGTCGAATACTCGCTCGCCGAAACGATTCGCTCGTTTGGCATCGAGCCGGACGCCATGCTCGGTCACAGCCTGGGCGAATACGTTGCGGCGACGCTGGGCGGCACCTGGACGCTTGAGCAAGTGCTGCCGGTGCTAGTGCTGCGCGGTGAATGCATGGAGATGTCGGCGGCCGGCGCGGTCGTCAGTGTTTCGTTGCCCGCTGCGGAGATCCAAGCGCTGGGCGACGCGGAATTGTCGCTGTCGGCCGCCAACGCGCCCGGGTTGTCGGCGGTTGCTGGTTCGCCCGCCGCGATCGAACGCTTCGAGCAGTCGCTGAAAGAACGCGATGTCGACTTCCAGCGGCTTCGCATCGGCGTCGGTGCACACAGCCATCTGTTGGATACGGTGCTCGATCGCTTCCGCGAAGGGCTCAAGAAGTTCACGCCGCAACCCGCCAAGAAGCTGTGGGTGTCCAACGTGACGGGCGAGTGGATCGATCCCAATCGCGCCGCAGATCGTGAATACTGGGTCGAGCACGTGCGTCGCACGGTGCGTTTCGAAGACGGTGTGTCGACGCTGTTGGATGGCGGCGATCGCGTCTTCGTCGAAGTCGGACCTGGCAAGGCGTTGACCTCGCTCGTGCGCATGCACGAACGCGCGCGCAAGAGTTCGGCGTTGGTGACCGTGCCGCATCCGAAGGACGAGAAGCCGGCCGATTCGTTCTTCCTCGAAGCCATTGGTCGGCTGTGGCAGATCGGGGTGCCGATCGACTGGCAGGCATTCCATGGCGGCGTCAAGCGTCGTCGTGTTGCCTTGCCGACCTACGCCTTCCAACGACAACGTCACTGGATCGAGCCGGGCACTTCGTTGGGTCACGACAATCTGGTCGCGAACAAGACGCCGACCGTTCCGACTCGCTTACCGGCTTCGCAGTGGCTCAAAAAGACCGAGTGGCGCAGGCGCGATGTGTCCAGCAAGGTCGAAGCTGTAGCGAACGCGCACTGGCTGTGTGTCGGTGGTGGTGCGGTTGCCGAGGCGCTAGCAAACAGTGTGCGTGCGACTGGTGGCAAGGCCACGGTCGTCATCGATGGTGCTGAATGCGGGCAAGGCGATGCGCTCTCGTTGCCGCTCGGCGATGCCGCGGCGTGGGGCCGTGCGGTCGATTCGATGACGAAGCGATCGGGCGATCCGACGCATGTAATGTACGCGGCAGCACTCGACCAGGGCAGCGATGATGCCATTGCCCTCGTGTCTGCGCAGATCGCGATGCTCCAGGCGCTTGGTCGTGCCGGCCACGCCGAAGAGCTGCGCATCGTCGCGGTCACCTCGAACGCGACGGTTGTTGCCAACGAGGCTTTGTTGCGTCCATTCCAGGGCGCGGTTCCTGGCATGTTGCGCGTTGTGCCGCGGGAGTTTCCTGGAGCCCGCGTGTGTTGGGTCGATGCGGATGCGGCCACGCTGGCGACCACTGCTTTGTTTGCCGACTGCGTGCGACTGGAAGCAGAAGCCAGTTCTGTTGCCATGGGAGTCGCGTTCCGCGATGTCCGTCGCTTCGTGCAAGAACTGGTCGCCGTCGAGGTCGCGGAACAGCCTGCGTCGCCATGGCGCGCGCGCGGCACGTTCTTGATCACTGGCGGATTGGGCGGCATCGGCATGCTCGTCGCCGAACATCTGGCGCGCACCTGCAAGGCAAAGCTGGTGCTCGTTTCGCGCAGCGGTCTGCCGCCGCGCGCGAACTGGGACGAGTGGTTGCAGTTGCGTAGTGGCGATCGTGTCGCCGAGTTGATCCGGCGTATCCGCGCGATGGAACAGGTCGGTGCCGAGGTCGCAGTGGCAGCGGCGGACGTGACCGATCGCGTTGCGATGCAGGGCGTCGTGCAGACCGCGACGACTCGCTTCGGTGGCTTGCACGGCGTCGTGCATGCTGCAGGCGTGTTGCATGATGGCCTGATCATGACGCGCAAGCCGGAGCAAACCGAACGCCTGATGCGGCCCAAGGTCGTCGGTGCGCAGGTTCTCGATGAAGTCACCGCTGACATCCGGTTGGATCAGTTCATCGTGTTCGGATCGACCAGTGGTTTGGTCGGCATTCCTGGACAATGCGACTACGCGGCCGCCAACGCGGCGCTTGATACGTTCGCCGAGTGGCGCAGCCAAAAGCGGCAAGGACGCACGCTGTCGGTCGATTGGGGCATTTGGCAAGACGCCGGCATGCTGGCGACGGCCGCCGAGATGAGCTTGCCGACGCCGACATGGCTTGGCGAGCGATCCGAGCTTGGTGGCACGGTGCTATTCCAGGACGCATGGTCACCGAGCAGCCACTGGATCTTGGCCGAACACCGCATCAAGGATGGCGATTGCGTCATGCCTGGCACGGGCCACATCGAAGTAATGACTGCGGCAGTGCAGTCGGTTGCCAGTGCTGCGCAAGTGACGTTGACGCAAGTGGAGTTTCGCACGCCGCTCGCGTTCCCCGGTGACGCACCGCGCACCGTGCTGGTCAGCGTCAAGCCGCATCGTGACGGCTTTGAAGTCACCGTCGCCAGTTGTGAGCCGCATCAGAAGGAAGATTACGAACGCACGACTCACGCGCGCGCGATCGCGAAGGTTGGTGCAGTCGGTGCCGCCTTACTGGATGTCGCAGCGTGCCGAACGGTCGCGACGACCTCGGCTGAGGCGACCAGTGACCAGCACCAGCACGTCGACTTTGGTCCGCGCTGGCAGTGCATTACTTCGGTTGCCATTGGTGGCGGCGAAGTGCTCGGCGAGTTGAGCTTGCCGGCCGCGTTCTTCGAAGACCTAGAACAGCACCGCGTGCATCCAGCCATGCTCGACATGGCGTTCGGTTGCGGCATTCGCTTGTTGTCGAGCAATAGCCCGGACGCGCTGTTTGTTCCGGTTGGCTGCGAGCAGGTGCTCGTGCACGGCCGCATGCCCGCCGCTGTCGTCAGTCATGTCAAGGCGACTAGCTATGACGAACGCACTCGCCTCGGAACGCTAGATGTGACCATTGCGACGCCTGCTGGGGTCATCGTGCTGGAGTTGCGTGGCCTGTCGGTGTTTGGCGTCAGTGGCCAGTTTGGCGGCAACATGGCGGCAACCGGGACGCGTTCGCCAGAGTCGTTGTTGCCCGCAGAACCGCTGGCGCCAGCGCCCGAACAGCGCATCGATGCGGTCCTTGCTCGCGGCATCACCGGGCCCGAAGGCATGCTCGGCCTCGAACGAGCTCTTGAGGCCGGCGCCGCGCGCATTGTCGTTTCCTCGATGGATGTGCAGCGCACCGCGAACTGGTTGTCGTTGCCGCCGGAGCAGCCGCGCATTCAGCGTGCGGCCTCTTCGGGTGGCTCTGGTGCCGGTGACGAGGACGCGCCGCGCGATGCGACTGAGAAGGCCGTTGCTGCTGCGTTCCATGACTTGCTTGGCGTCGAGGAGCCAGCTCTCGACGATGACTTTTTCGAACTCGGTGGCCACTCGCTGCTGGCGGTGCGATTGTTCGCGCGCCTGCATAAGGAGTTCCGCGTCGACATGGAGTTGGCGACGCTGCTGAGTTCCGGAACGGTTCGCAAGCTGGCCGCGGCATTGCGCGAAGAGCTCAATCTGCCTGAGCCGAGCGACGAGCCAGTGCGTTCGGTCGCCGCGCGCAAGGGGCAGCATGTCGTGCCGATCCAGGCCAGTGGCTCGCGCCCGAGCTTGTTCTTGGTTCACGGTGCCGGCGGCAACGTGCTTGGCTTTCGCGATCTGTCGCACTACTTCGGCAAGGACCAGCCGCTCTACGGTTTGCAGGCACGTGGCGTCGACGGCAAGGTTGAACCGCACCAGACCATTGCTGAAATGGCTGCGGCCTACCTCGCCGAACTACGCGAAGTGCAGCCGCATGGCCCTTACTACCTTGGTGGTTACAGCGGTGGTGGCGTGGTCGCTTACGAGATGGCGCAGCTGCTGCGCGCGGTCGGTGAGCCGGTCGCGTTCGTCGGCATGATCGATTCGTGGTGCCCGCAGATGAAGAGGCGCAGCAAGATCAGTCGCACCCTGCTGCACTTGGGCCGGCTCATCAAGAAGGGGCCGCTGTATCCGTGGCGCATCGTCAAGGCGCGCATCGATCGTCGCGCGGCCGCCCGCGATACCGAAAAGGCCCGCGAGCAAGGTGGCGCGATCCCGCAGGAGCAGCGTGGGTTCGAAGTGCAGTTCGCCTTTGAGAACGCGTTCGAAACCCATCAGGTCAAACCGTACGAAGGCAACGTTTGGCTGTTCCGTGCGGACGATCAACGCCTTGGCACCCGGTTCGTGTTTGATGCCCACCTCGGTTGGCGCCCGTTCGTGCAAGGTGATGCCTTGTCCGTGCGCGCATGTCCTGGCAATCACTACACGATGTGCACGGAGCCTAACGTGCAGGTGTTGTGCCAGCACATGATGGCAGGCATGGATGAGGCGATGGCTGCGGCTGGCTCCGCGAAGCCCCAATAACCCAGCCAAGCCCAGTAGCTAAGTTTGCTTCTGCAAGGCAGCCAAGCCCCAATCAGGTCGGCTTGCCGCGCTCCAAGCACTTGGCGAACGTCACTTCGTCGATGTTGGCGCCGCAGACAATCAGCCCGACGCGCTTGCCAGCGAGTTGCTCACGCATCTTCAGCATGGCGGCCGTCGTGGCGGCACCCGCCGGCTCAACGGCTAGCTTCGCGTCCGCGAATAGCAGCCACATCGCGCGGCACATTTCGTCGTCGTCGATCTTGACCAGCTCATCGATGTACTTCTGACACAGCGCGAACGAATATGGCATCGCCATCGGTGCGCCAAGGCTGTCGGCGATGGTGTTGACGCGTTCGATACGCTGCGGTTCGCCGCTGGCAAAACTGCGGTGCATCGAATCGGCGCCCTCGGGCTCAACGCCGATCACGCGGCAGCGCGGTTGCAGTTGCTTGACCGCGCTCGCCATGCCGGCAGCGAGGCCGCCGCCACCAATGGGCACGAACAGCACGTCGAGTTGGCCGGTCTGGCGCAAGAACTCCATGCCGAGCGTGGCGCTTCCCAGCGCCATGTGCTCGCCTTCGAACGGGTGCAGGAACTTACGTCCTTCGGTGCGTTCGATCTCTTCGACCCGCGCGAACGCCGCGCGGATGTCGTCGACCTGTTCGACCTCAGCGCCGAGCGCCTTGCTGGCGGCAACCCGGGCGGGGTTGGCGTTGCTCGGCATCACGACCTTGGCGTGCGAGCCCATTGCGCGTGCCGCATAGGCGACCGCCATCGCGTGATTGCCGGCACTGACGGCAGTGACGCCGCGAGCCAGGGCTTCGTCATCGAGCGCCTTCATCGCGAGCATGACGCCACGCGCCTTGAACGAACCGGCGTGTTGGAACAGTTCGAGCTTGAGCCACAGCGTCGTGTCGTCAGGAACGAGTTCGCGAATGCGATGACCGCTCCACTGCCATGCCGGTGTCTCGCGCACGATCGTGCTGAGTTGGCGCCGTGCTAGTTGGATTGACTCGAGTGACGGCGGGGTCACCGACGGAGAAGAGTCCGACGGAAAAGAGTCCGACGGGGAAGAGTCTGACGATGGAGTGACCGGCGGCGAATCTGAGCTCATGAGCCTGAGGCCCGATACGTCGACGATTCAGGATTCGACACATCCGCAAAGGCACACGCCTCTGCGGACTCAGAAACCTGGGCCCTACCGCGACGGGCAAGGGTGACCATCACGGGCGCTGGCAAGCCAACGTCAGAACCGACACATCAGGAAACAGAAGGCTACGGCGGCGACCGCAAGCTGCAAGTTCAGGCGCCGATCGAAGGCAATGATGTTGTCGCGAGTGCCGTCTCATAGGCAGCAACCCATCGACCGCATCCTGCGATCGTTACCAGCGGTGGAACGCTGGGTGGCCGTCTTCGACCGCGATGAACAAGCCGTCACAAGTCGCGCAGATGCGGCCCTTGGCAGTGAGGGTTCCAGTGATGCGAACCCGGTTGCCATCCAATTCCGTCAGTTGGGCACGCAGCTCGACGGGGCCATCGGTCGGCGTCGGCCGCCTGAGTTTGATGCTGTATTCGGCTGTCACCGTGCACGGCGGAACCGCAATGCCCTGCGCGTTCATCAGGAAATACGCCGCCGCCCAATTGCAGTGGCAATCGAGCAATGCCCCGATGATGCCGCCGTTGAGCACGCCGGGGAACGCTTGGTGCATCGTCTGCGGTTGCCACGTGCACACAATCTCGTCGCCGTCGACGAAGCTCTTGATGCCGAGGCCATCGGGGTTGGCCGGGCCGCATCCGAAGCATGCGTTGTTCGGTGCGTAGTGGTCCTGCAGGCTCTGCGTCATGCCTGGATGATCCGTCTTAGTGCGCAGAATCGCGAGACCCTGTTTTGCTTTTGCATCACGTTCTGCTGCACGATTTGCCGCAGAACCTGTTGCCGCAGAGCCTGCACGAGCAGTTCACTAGGCCTTGCCCAGCAGCGCACCGATGGTGAGCAGCAGGTTGGTCTCGTCACTCGAGAAGTCGTAGGCCGAAGGCTTGGCCACGCCGAGCACGCCGCGCACCTCGCCATCGACCATCATCGGCGCTGCCAGCGACCCTTCCATTTGGGTCATCTTTGCGCCCGGTCGCGCCACGCCGCTGTCGTCGGTTTGCAAGTTGCACACTTGCACCGGTTCTTTGCGTTCGGCGGCGATCCCGGCCATGCCTTTGCCAACGGGAATGACCTGCACCTTGTCGAGTACGAACGGCGGCAGGCCGACTTGTGCGCGCAGGTGCAGCATGCCGTCGTCAGAGTCGATCATGTGGACCGTGCCGACCGGGCAGTCGAATTGTTTGGTGACCAGCGCCAGGACTTCGTCCCACGGCAGCGGGGCCTGAATCATCAGGTCGGTAATCGACGTCACGAGTGGGTGAGACGAAAAGCTCATGACCACATCTTAGCGTCGCGCTCGCGAGTTTGACTATCGGTTGCGGGGCTTACCTTGCGAACAGGATCGAAGTCGGTTGCGATTCTGCTGAGCAGTGATCTGGCGATGAGCCCGCCGACGGTCGTAAAGTTTCGCTGCGGGCGTATCTAGTCTTCGAGCAGGGCCGACACGATGCGTGCGACCAAGGTCTCTTCGGTGGTGCGCAGCGAATACTCATCGTCGGTCGCGGATCCCATCGAGACCCCCTCGCGGCGAAACGCCATGCGGCTGTCGCGGGTGCCGGCGGCGGACAGGTGCACCTCGCGAACACCGGTGACTTCGACCAGACGTTCGACGTGCTCGGGCCGCAAGCCGCAGCCAGCCATGATCGCAATCCGGCCATCCGCCTGCTGCACAATCGAGCGGATCTGGGCGCGGCCGTCGTAAGCAGTCGTCTTTTGGCCAGACGTCAAGATGCGCTTGACGCCGAGGTCGCAGAGCACCTCGAGGCCTTCTTTGACATCGCGGCACATGTCAAAGGCGCGGTGGCACGTCACCGGGCGCCCATCGGCGAGGTCGACGAACTCAGCCATTTTGCGGTGGTCGATCCTGCCATCGCTGCTGAGCGCGCCGACGACAATCCCGGCCGCGCCGGCGTCAGACAGCGCTTCGATGTCGCGAGCCATGACGTCGACCTCGGTGCTGTCGTAGAGGAAATCGCCGGCTCTGGGGCGAATCATGGCGAACACCGGCACCTGGATCGCCGCACACACGGCTTGGCATAAACCGACGCTCGGGGTCAGTCCGCCTTCCGCCAGACTAGAACACAACTCGATGCGTTGGGCGCCGCCAACGACGGCTGCATAGGCGCCGGCGACGGATTCCACGCAGACTTCGACGAGAACGGGTGCAATGGCTTGGTCAGACACGGCAGTATGGTGGGACATGCGCGCTCAATTGCTGCACCTTTCCGGACCGTTGCGAGGCCGAACGATCACTTATCCGCAGCGACTGGTGCGCATCGGCAGCAGCGCCACCTGCGAAGCGCGCATGGTCTCGAAGGTTGTCAGTGACCACCACGCCGAGATCGAGTGGGTGAAGGAGCAGTGCCAGTTCCATTTGCGTGCGATCGAAAGTTCGGTGTTCGTCAACGGCAACGAAGTGGAAGAGGTGATCCTCAAGGATGGTGACCTGCTCGAAGTTGGTGCCGGTGGACCGATGGCGCGGTTCCGCATCTACGTGCCGATTGGTGCCGCCTGCAAGCCGGTTCGCCGCATGCTGACCGACGCGCGAGAAGTCGCGCAATACAGCGGGCGCGCCACGGCAACGCGCATGTTGACCAAGGATCTGCTGACGCAGGCGACGATGACTCTGAAGGTCGGCTTCCCATTGGCGTTGTTTGCGGCGTTGGTGTTGTCCGGTTGGCTCGGTGGTTGGCTTAGCAGTCGTCCCGCGCAGGTGCAGAAGCTGATGACGGCCGATACCGTCATGAAGGCCGAGATCGAAGCGATGCGCGTCGAATACCAGGCCGAGCTCAAGCGCCTGTCTCAGGCCAACGACGTGATCCGGCGCGTGCAGAAGGAGTGGACGCGTGGGGTGTGCCTGATTCACGGCATCTACCGGCTGCGTAAGCCCGATGGTTCGTTGCTGCTCGACTTCACCAGTCAGCCGATGGAGGTCGAATACACCGGTTCGGGCTTCTTGGTGAGCAAAGAAGGCCACATTGTGACCAATCGGCACGTCGCGTTGCCGTGGACCGAGGACAGCGGCCACATGAAGATGATGGATGCCGGTTCGAAGCCGGTGTTCACGCGCTTGACGGTGACGTTCCCCGGCAAAATGCCGATCGATGTCGCTCAAACCACTATTCGCCGCCGCGATGATGAGCTGGACGTCGCCGTCATCCAAATCACCAGCGAGCAAGCGAAGGGCATTCCCGTGCTGCCGTTACGCCAGGACGGCACCGATGGCCAGGACGAGCGCGCAATTGTGGTTGGCTACCCGACCGGCTTGGCTGCGTTGTTGGCGCGCGCCAGTAGCGACACGCTCGACGAGTTGCGCCGGACTGCGGCGACGACCGCCGATGCGATTCAGCAGTTGGCCGCGGCCAACCAGATCAAGCCGGTGATCACGTTCGGTGTGATCAGTAATTCCGAAGAGCATGTGATTGCCTACGATGCTGGTACGACCAGCGGCGGTTCCGGCGGCCCGGTGTTTAGCGACAAGGGCGACGTCATCGCCGTCAACTTCGCTATCCAGCGGAACTTCGCCGGCAACAACCTCGGAGTGCCGATCCGGCACGCGCTGGCTCTATTGAAGAAGTAGCTGCAGCAGTTCTCAGGCTGCCGCCTAGCGTAGAGGGGGCCAAAACCACGGGTTGGGCACCTGACATGCCGTTTCCTCGTGCAACTGCCAAAATTCTGCTGCCGCCAAACGCACAGATCTGCGAGAATCCCGGACGCGCGCGGTCAGTCGCGCTGGCCCGGGGGGGCATACATTTATGGACGGTGGCGCAAACGGGCGGCAAGCAATCAATGGACAGCGTGCTAACGGCGGTGCCCTTGGTCCGCGCGGCAAGGGCCTGTTTGGCCGCTTGCTCAAAGGTCTGCGCGCGCCGCCAGCCCCTCGTGAAGAAGCGACGTCGATTGCGATCGCCAGCGGCAAGGGCGGCACCGGCAAGTCGTTCTTGGCGACGTCGCTCGCCGTTGCCTTGCATCGTTCGGAGCGCCGTACCGTGCTCGTCGACTGTGACTTCGGCCTCGCCTGCGACCACCTGCTGCTGGGCGTTAAGCCGACGCTGACTCTGCAGCAGTTGCTGGCTGGTCAATGCACGCTCGAGCAAGTGCTGGTCAAGTCGCCGTGTGGCCCACGGCTCTTGCCCGGAGCGTCGGGAGTTCGCCGCATGGCGACGCCGACCGACAAGGACCTGACCACGTTTGCGCGTGAACTCGGTGCCCTGTCTGCAAACGAAGACACGTTACTGCTCGATCTCGGTGCCGGCATTGCGCCGGCGACGATCCTGACGATGCTGAGCGCCGATTGGATCGTAATGGTCACGCAACCGGAAATCGCCGCGCTGGTGGACGCCTATGCGGTCATCAAGTGTGTCGCGCAGCTCAAGCCGGATGCCAAGTTCTTGATTGTGGTCAATCGTGTCGGCACGCCCGGTCGCGGCGAGATGGCGTTCCAGCGCTTGACCGAAGTGGCCACTCAGAACGTCGGCATCCAATTGCGCTACCTCGGTGAGGTTCCGGACGATGACTCGGTCATGCAGCATCGCTTGGGCCAGTTGCCGTTGATTGCGACCCATCCTGAGTCGCCGACGTCGCAAGCGGTGCAAGGCTTGGTCGAGCGGTTGATCCAGATCTGCGGCGGCTTGCGTCAGCGCACGGTCAAGGGCGACGAAGGCATCCAGGCGCGCTTCCGTAAGCACCGACTGTTTCTCTAGGCTAATTTTGGTTCTCTAGGCTTACTTTGGTTCTCTAAGGGTACTCCGGTTCTCTAGGCCCAATTCGGTTCTGCAGGCGTAATCAGATCGCCCGCTGACCGCTAGCTCGGCGAGTTCGTATGCTCGCGTCATGCTGATGCTGAGCTTGGCCGTGCTGTTGCACGTTAGTCCGCAGAATCCGCCAGAGCCGACGGTCGCCAACCTCTCCGAGTGGTTGACGTTGATCGAGCCCGCTGCGAGTGAGCAGGCGTATCGCGAGATCGGTTGGCGCAATGCGCTGTGGCCGGCGGTGCAGGAGGCGCGCAAGCTCGGTCGGCCGATCCTGTTTTGGACGATGAACGGACATCCGCTCGGCTGCACTTGAAACAACGGAGTCCGGGGCCGCCAGTTGGTTTGGTCCGATCCAGAGATTGCCAAGTTGAGCCGCGAGTTCGTCACGGTGGCGGACGAGGTCTACAAGCTCTATCCGGAGGACGAGTGGAACCTCAAGCGCGTGCAGGACACGCCAGCGCACAAGTTCTTCAAGCGTTATGGCGAGGCCATGCCGGACGGTGATTGGAATCGTGGCGGCACCAAGCAGGGCCTCTACATGATTGGCCCCGACGGTGAGTATCTCGAAGGTCGGTTCGCGGCGAACGGCTTTCCCGAGGACATCAAGAAGCGCATGAAGCGTGCGCTTAAACGCTGGCAGGGGCTTCGCCAGCGGAAGAAATACGACAACTTGCCGGTGCCTACGGTCGTGACGACGCTGCCGCCGGGGGTCGATGGCAAGCCGTTCGTGTTGCGGGTGCACTCGCGCGATCTGCCGCGCGGGGAAGGCGACCAGTGTGGCCGCCGGTTTGACCCGGAAGTGGATCTGAAGAGCGGCTGGAGCGACTTTAAGCAGTGGGCGTGGAACGAGAATTGGCTGGCCGTCGACAAGTGGCAGGTGCTAGTGCCGAAGGGTAAGCAGCGAGAAGTCGTCGACTCGGCGTTCGTCACGAAGTTGGCGCGAGAGATGCTGATCGACAACGTCCGTGGCCAAGCCGGGGTGTGGCCGAAGACCGCGGTCAAGAGCGCGAAGCTGACGATGCTCGGGGTGCGTCGCGCTGGCGGCACTAAGGTCACATATCGCGGTGAAGTCGAACTTGACGACGGCGCGCGCTCGATCAAGTTGCAGCTGCTCGGCGATGCTGTTTACGACAATGATCATGGTCGCTTTCGCGAACTGCGCATCGTGGCGCTTGGCATGCGCAAGGGCGCGCACCGCTTTAACCAACGTGACGGTGATGAGGGGCCGGCGCCGATTGGTTTTGCGGTCAATCTCTACCGAGCGCCGAAGTAGCTCGATAGCCGAAGCCGGTGCGCGCGACCCGCTAGCTCGTGCGCAGTTGCTTGCCAGCCAGCTTGAGCAGCACGTAGCCACATGCCGCTGCTGCCAGCAAGAGGCCGATGCCCTTGCCATACTGGCCAAAGATGATTGAGCCGGTTCCTGGCAACGTGAGCCAGACGATCGCTGTTCCGAGCAGCGCGCAGATCAGATTGCGGCCGAGGCTACCGTCCGTTTGCACGTCCGGAGCCGCGGCGCGCATCGGTGCCCAGCCAGGTCCATCGGGTCGAACTTTGCGGTAGAAGGCGACTAAGTGGGCGTGATCGGTCGGGCGTGTCACCATTGTGGCAATCAGCCAGAGCACCAGCGTGCAGCTGGCGATGATCAGCGCCCGGTATTCACCCGCCAAGTTGGCGAGTGCCGGCACCAGTGGTTGGTCGTATTCGGGGCCTGCAATTGGCAATGCGAGCACCCATAACAGCGCGAATAGGACTAGCGAGCCCACCATCGCCACGATCTCGCTCCAGACGTTGATGCGCCACCAGAACCATCGCAGAATGAATACGGCTCCGACACCGGCGCCGAGTGCGGCAAGGAACGCCCACGCTTGGTCGACGGAAATGCCAAAGGTCAGCATCCACCACGCGACGATGCCACCGAGCAGTAGCACGAGGCCCGACGCAATGCGCGAGGCTCGCATCAGCTGCTTGTCGTTGGCGTCTGGTGCGATGAATCGTTTGTAGACGTCGTTGATTAGGTAGCTCGCGCCCCAGTTCATTTGCGTGCTGATAGTCGACATGAAGGCGGCCGCAAACGTCACCATTAGCAGTCCGCGAAGCCCGCTTGGAGCGAGTTCACGGATCATCATTGGATAGCCAATGCCGGCATCGGTGCCTTCGTTCCGCAGGCCGGGATGCAGGGCAATCGCGACGAATGCAACCAGGATCCAGGGCCATGGTCGCAGGCAGTAGTGCGCCAGTTGGAAGAACAGGGTCGCCTTGACGGCGTGCTCTTCGTTCTTGCACGCAGCCATGCGCTGCACGATGTAGCCGCCGCCGCCCGGTTCGTTACCGGGATACCAAGTGGCCCACCATTGAGAGAGCACCATCACCGCGAACATGCCCAGCGGAATGACGGCGCCTTCCCCTGAGAAATCTGGCAGGAATGCGAGTGGGTCGCCCTCATCGCCGTAGATCGTGTCGAGTTGTTCTGCCAACTGATCCACGCCGCCGACGTGTTGCACCGCGACGATCGCGAGACCGATACAGCCACCCATGGCGAGCACGAATTGAATCATGTCGGTGATCGCGACTCCCCACATGCCCGACATGATCGAATACAGCCCGGTGATGGCTAGCATGACCGCGATCAACATCAGGCCGGTGGTATCCGCGCCAACGGTTTCCCCGGCAGCGACCGCCGCGGCTGTCGCCTGTGCCACCGTTTCGTCGTAGAGCACGGTCTGCTGTAGGACCTGTGCCATCGCTTTTGTGACCCAGCCAATCACGATGGAGTTCATGACCACGGCGATGTAGAAACCGCGGAAGCCCCGCAGGAATGCCGCCGGTTTGCCCGAATACCGAAGTTCGATGAGCTCGACGTCGGTAAGCACTTCGGCTCGTCGCCACAGCTTGGCGAACACAAACACGGTCAACATTCCGCCGAATGCCCATGACCACCAGAACCAGTTGCCGGCTAGTCCATGCTTGGCGATCAAGCCGGTGACCGCGAGCGGGGTGTCCGCCGCGAAGGTCGTGGCGACCATCGAGGTGCCGGCGATCCACCACGGCAAACTGCGGCCTGACGCGAAGTACTCGATGAAGCTCGAGCCCGCCCGTTTTTTGAAGTAGAGGCCGATGCCTAGAGCTAGGGCGAAGTAGCCGGCGATGATCGTCCAGTCGAGCGCGGAGAGCTGCATGGTGGGGCGATGTTCGCGGCAAGTCGTCGGCGTTGCCAGTCTGAGCTTGATCTGTCGTGCTGTGCGGGTATCGCAGAGGCATGAACCTCGTCGAGGTACACTTCGTAGAAGCAGATAAGTCCGTGTTCGTTCAGCCTGGGACGACCATTCTTGCCGCCGCCGAGATGGCTGGGGTCGAGATCTTGACGGGCTGTACCCGGGGTATGTGCGGCACGGACGCGCATCGGGTGACCGCCGAATCCGGTGATCTCAACTCGGTGTTAGAGCCTGCCGAGGACCACGAGCAGGGCACACTCGACCGCATGGGGGTCGGCTCGGACTGCCGTCTGCTGTGTTCGGCAAGGGTTAAGGCCGGCAAAGTAAATGTCGCCGGCGACGCGTTAACGGACTAACTAAATGGCCAAGCGGCAAGGTGATGACGTGGACCCTTCGCCGGAGCCTGGGCCCCATCCGTCTAGCCTTAAGCCGAACAAAAAACGTCGTCCCGTTCGCGATGGCCTCGGTTTTTTCGGCAGCTTTTTGAAGAACCCGACGTCGGTCGGCGCCGTCGTGCCCAGCTCGCGATTCTTGTCGCGCGCCTTGGTCGGTTCGCTAGACCACATTCAAGAGGGCGAGCTCGTCGTCGAATATGGGCCCGGCACTGGCCCGATGACTGCGGTCATCAAGGAGCGCTTGCCCTGGAACGCGCGCTACCTCGGCATCGAATTGCATTCCGAGTTTCACGAACTGCTGTGCGGCCGCTTCTCCGGTATGGACTTTCATCTCGGGTCCGCCGGCGACGTCCAGCAGATCCTCGCGGACCGCGGCCTACCACGACCCGTTCGCGTCATCTCTGGATTGCCATTCGCGAGTTTGCCGACCCAGGTGCAGGACTCGGTCGTCGATGGCTTGGTCTGGTCGCTTGAGGATTCGGAATGCGACTTTCGCACCTTCCAGTATGTGCACGCCTACGGCATGAAGTCGGCGCGGCGGTTCCGCTCGCGTATGAGCGAGCGCTTTAAGACCTTCGAACGCATCGGGCCGATCGTGCGCAATGTGCCGCCGGCCTTTGTGCTGCGCTACAGCGGAGTCAAGTGATGAAGAAGGTCGTGTTCGCGACGTGCCGTTCGATGCCGGATTTCCAGCCGGACGACACGTTGATTGCTGCGGCGCTGGAAGCTCGCGGTTGCACGGTCACGCCGGCTGCCTGGAATGAGTCGTTTGCGCCGTTCGCCTGTGCTGACCTGATCGTGGTGCGTTCGACTTGGGACTACTTCGACGAAGCGGCAGCGTTCGAGGCCTGGCTGCAACGCCTCAAGACGGTGTCCGGAGTCGTCTGCAATGCGCCGTCGTTGATGCTGTGGAACAGCAATAAGAAGTACCTGCTCGACCTCGCCGAGCGCGGTGCGCCGCTGCCACCAACCAAGTTGTCGCAACCCAACGCAGCCGCCCTGATGGCCGCGATGGATGAACTGGCGTTGCAAGAAGCCGTCGTCAAGCCGGTTATCGGCGCCGGCGCAAGCGGCTTGACCATCATGCAACGCAACGACGCCGACAGCATCGAGCGCGCTGCCGCAGCGCTGCAACACGAAGGCCTAGTGCAGCCGCTGATCGCCGAAATCCGAACCCTCGGCGAAACCTCATGCACGTTCTTTGACGGCGAGTTTTCCCACGCCGTCGTCAAGCGCCCAGAGACCGGTTCGATCCTGGTGCAAGCAGAGCACGGCGGCCGCACCCAGCCCGCGACCCTAACCCCGGACCAGCTAGCAACCGCGCGCTCGATGCTAGACCTGCTCCCCGAACCAGCCGTATTCGCCCGCGTCGACATGGTCTGGACCGAGACAGCACCGCTACTAATGGAGATCGAAGTCATCGAACCCGAACTCTTCATTCGCCACGCCGCCCCCGCAGCCGCCCACCTAGCCACCCAACTCCTAAAGCGTTAGCACGGTGTCAGGCACCGTGCCAACCCGTTCGGTGTTGTCTCTTACATCGGTGGCAATGAGCGCTTCTTACGGGTCTCGTCGGCAAGCATCTCGGCAAGTTGGTTGGTGCGTTCGAGCTTGTCCTCTAGCACCCGGATGCGGTCTTGCAGAGACACGCCGTGATTCATCGTGAACAGCATGATCCAGGCCATGCCCATGACGAACGTCACGATGCCGATTTGCGGCGACGACCAGTTGTCTAGCCGCGTGTTGGCCATGTGCTCGAGGAATAGCGACGCAATCAGCAGCGCCGCCATGCGCATATGAAAAGGCGTGTCGTTTGGGAAACGCATGGTCGCAGTGTCGCGGTCATGGCGAGGGAATGCGAGCATCGATCAACGAGGGCTTAGTCCATGGTCTGCGGTGACTGGTGGGTTTGTGCGCGCTGGAATGCCGGTGGCAACAGGCGCGCGATCGGGCCCATTACGAACGCCTCGACCTGGTTGCAGGGGGCGCGCTGCGGCCATCATTCGGCAGGCGCATCGGGGCAGAATCGCCGCGCCGGGATCGTTCAAGCCGATCTGGCCCTGGTGCCGGCGCGCCGGGCGGTCATACTGCTCGCCCCTTAGAGGCAGCCATGGACGAGCAGAAGCAGACATACAATCCCGCCACGATCGAACCGAAGTGGCAGGCGTTCTGGAGTGAGAACAACGTGTTCCGCGCCAAGAATCCCGGTGATCCGGACTTCGATTCGCAGCAACCGAAGTTCTACGCGCTCGATATGTTCCCGTATCCGTCGGCGTCCGGCCTGCACGTCGGCCACCCCGAGGGTTACACGGCGACGGACATTGTGTCGCGATGGAAGCGGGCCAAGGGCTTCAATGTATTGCATCCGATGGGTTGGGACGCGTTTGGCTTGCCGGCCGAACAGTTCGCGATCCAAACCAACACGCATCCGGCTGAGGGCACGTCGCGCAATGTCGACACGTTCCGTCGTCAGCTGAAGACGCTTGGGTTCTCCTACGATTGGGAACGCGAGTTTGGCACCTGTGACCCGAGCTACTTCAAGTGGACGCAGTGGATCTTCAAGCGTTTGCACGAACGCGGTCTGGCCTACGAGTCGAACGCACCGGTGTGGTGGTGTGAAGAGCTAGGCACGGTGCTCGCCAATGACGAAGTCATCGGTGGCCGCAGCGAGCGTGGCGACCATCCGTGTGAGCGTCGTCCGTTGCGCCAATGGGTGTTGAAGATCACCGACTACGCCGAGCGCCTGCTGCAGGACATGGAAGGCTTGGACTGGTCCGATTCCTTGAAGACGATGCAGCGCGAGTGGATCGGCAAGAGCGAAGGCGCGGAGATCGAGTTCGATGTCGCCGAGCAAAGCGACACCAAGATCCGGGTCTTCACGACTCGCCCGGACACGCTGTTTGGCGCGTCGTTCATGGTGTTGGCTCCGGAGCATGCGCTGGTCGCGCAGATCACGACGGCCGAGCAGAAGGCGGCGGTGACCGACTACGTCAAGGCGGCTGCCGCTAAGAGCGAGTTGGAGCGCACCGAGTTGGCCAAGGAGAAGAGCGGCGTTTGGACCGGTGCCTACGCGCACAACCCGCTGTTCGCTGCGGATGATCCAAAGGGTCGCATTCCGGTTTGGATCGCCGACTACGTCATCGTGACGTATGGCACCGGCGCCATCATGGCCGTGCCTGCTGGCGACGAACGCGACTTTGAGTTCGCCCAAAAGTTTGGCATCCCGATCCCGGGCATCTTCGCGCCGGACACGGGTGATGCCGAAGCCGATGCCGCTGTTGCTAGTGGCGACAAGTGCTGCACCGTCGAAGCTCCCTATGCCGCGCACTGCCAAACGCACGACGGTAAGATCTCGCTCGCGGGACAGTCGCTGGCCGATGGCAAGCGTCAGTTGATCGAGTGGCTAGTGGCCGAAGGCCGCGGCGACGCGCAGACGACCTACAAGATCCGCGACTGGTTGTTCTCTCGCCAGCGTTACTGGGGCGAGCCCTTCCCCGTCTTGCATACCGAAGACGGCGTGCAGTTGGTCGACGATGACCAGTTGCCGGTCGAACTGCCGATGATGGAGGACTTCAAGCCCGGCGGCGTGCCGGAGTCCCCGTTGATCCGCGCCAAGGATTGGGTTGCGACGACCGACAAGCAGGGGCGTCCAGCAACCCGCGAGATCAATACGATGCCCGGCGCTGCTGGGTCGAGTTGGTACTTCCTACGCTTCTGCGATCCGAACAACGACACTGAGTTTTGCAGCAAGGCCGCGAGTGACTACTGGTTGCCCGTCGACCTCTACGTCGGCGGCACCGAGCACGCCGTCGGCCACCTGCTCTACTCACGCTTTTGGACCAAGGTGCTGCACGACGAAGGGCTCGTCTCGGTCAAGGAGCCGTTCCACAAGCTCTACAACCAGGGAATGATCCAAGCGTTCGCCTACCAGGATGCGCGTGGCGCGGTGGTGGTGCGCGACAAGACCAAGGTCGAAGGTGACGACGTGGTGCACGTCGAGACCGGTGAGAAGCTGACGCAGTGCGTCACCAAGATGAGCAAGCGCTACGGCAACGTCGTCAACCCGGACGACATTGTCTCCGAGTTCGGCGCCGACACCCTGCGTCTCTACGAGATGTACATGGGCCCGCTGGCCGACGCCAAGCCGTGGAACCAGAAGGACGTCCCTGGCGTGCACCGCTTCCTGCAGCGGGCGTGGCGGTTGGCCGTGCCCGAAGAGTTTGAGAAGGGCACGGTGCACGCTTGGCTGACCGAGGACCGCGCCGATGACCCAGCCATGGAGAAGGCGCTGCATCGCACGATCCACAAGGTCAACGGCGACATCGAGCGCATGGCGTTCAACACGGCGATCGCCGCGATGATGATCTTCGTCAATGACGGCACCAAGGCGATGAGCAAGCTGTCGCGCAGTCAGCTGCAGCGCTTCGCGCAGATCCTGGCACCGTTCGCGCCGCACATGGGCGAAGAGCTGTGGCAGCGACTCGGTGGTGAGGGCGTGTTGACCTTCGCCGCGTGGCCGACTGTTGATGAGAAGCAACTCGTCGATGACGAAGTCGAGATCGCCGTGCAGGTGCTCGGCAAGGTGCGCGCGCGCGTGACGTTGCCAACGAACGCGTCAAAGGACGTGGCGCTTGCCGCTGCCCGTGAAGCGGTCGCGTCGTGGCTTGAGGGCAAGAACGTCGTCAAGGAGATCGTCGTGCCAAACAAGTTGGTCAACTTCGTCGCCAAGTAGACCCTGGCTCTAGGCGGCGGCAGCGCCGGTTTGCTCATGCCAGGCACCATGCCACCGGGCTCTGCATTTGCGTTCCAGTGGGCGGTGATGACACCGGGATGGGACCCGTTCGGTTGGGTCGTGTCGAACGCCCTCTACATCGTCTGGAACCACTGAGTCTTGGTTCGCGCCCCATCGGCCAAGGCCTTGCCGTGGTGTGGTCCTAAGGGCGCGAACGGATCACGAGGTTGCGGATCTCGGTCATGTCTTCCATCGCGAACTTCACACCTTCACGACCGAGTCCGCTGTCCTTAACACCACCGTAAGGCATGTTGTCGACGCGCCACGACGGCACGTCGCCGATCACCACGCCACCGACGTCGAGGCAATCCCAAGCGCGCATCGCCTTGTGGATATCGTTGGTGAAGATGCCGGCTTGCAGGCCGAACTTGCTGTCATTCACTTGCGCCAGCGCAGCTTCGAAGTCGGTGAACGAACTGATCGCCGCGACCGGACCGAAGGCTTCTTCGACGCAGAT
>JBNMNW010000054.1:0-24843 GCA_051278165.1 Planctomycetota bacterium
CGCGCATGATTGCGGCGATGGATCCGGTGCTCGCCGAAGAGGCGCCCGACCTGGTGCTCGCGCAAGGAGACACGACGACGGTCATGGTGACCGCGCTCGCGAGCTTCTACCGCAAGATCCCGTTTGGTCACGTCGAGGCAGGGCTGCGCACCGGCAATGTGCACAACCCGTTCCCTGAAGAGATGAACCGGGTGCTCGTCGGCCGCATGGCGAACCTACACTTTGCGCCCACCGAGGGATCCGCTGCCAACCTGCGCAAGGAAGGCATGACCGACGGCGTGCACGTGACCGGCAACACCGTCATCGACGCACTGCTCTGGGCCGCCGAACGCGTCGACGCAACCGAGTTCGCGCCGCCGGCTGGCAAGAAGCTGGTATTGGTCACCGCGCACCGCCGCGAGAACCACGGCGAACCGCTTGAGAACATCTGCGCGGCACTTCGCGATATCGCCGACCGCTCCGACGTCAAGATGCTCTACCCGGTGCACCCCAACCCGAACGTTCGTGAGGTCGCGGACCGCGTGCTCGGCAACCATGACGCGATTGAGTTGGTCGACCCGCTGGACTATCCGAAGATGGTCGCGGCGATGCGCGCGTGTGACCTGATCCTGACCGACTCTGGTGGCGTGCAAGAAGAGGCGCCTTCGCTTGGCAAGCCCGTGCTCGTCTTGCGCACCACGACCGAACGGCCCGAAGGCGTCACCGCTGGCGCGGCACGTCTCGTCGGCACCGACCGCGCAACGATCGTCGCAGCTGCCAACGAATTACTGGACGATGCAGGTGCCTACGCGGCGATGGCGAAGGTCGAGAACCCCTATGGCGATGGCCGCGCGGCGCATCGTATCGCCGAACTCTGCGGCGCGTTCGTTAACGCGTAACAGCACGGCGCCAAGGTTCGCTCCTGCGCCATCGCGCTCAACGCCTAGAAGTGGCTAGCGCGGCAACGTCAGCAGCAGTTCACCATTGGCGCGATAGATGCCGAGGTCGAATGTCGCAGCCTCGCCGAGTTCGAGCACGACGGTTTCGACCACCACCTCGGACACGGGCCACTGCGCCATCGGGCGAGTGCCCTGGCAGGTCGTGATCGCGGCCGCGTGCAACCGCTTGCCGCCCGCTGCAGCAGCCAACTGCAGCGACAGTTCTGTGGCTCCGTCGGGGCGCTGCCAGTAGAGCGTCACGGCAAGCCGCCGATGGCCGGCGACGGTTGCGATCACCTCATCATATCCGAGCAAACGCACGGCCCCGTCGATCAACTTCTCGACCCGGACGATCGGCCACACCGTCGCCTCAGTCAACGCGATCTGCTGCAACTGTTCGTTGGTCACGAGCACATGCAGCAACGCAAGTGGCGGGTCTTCAACAATCGAACGACCGACCACTAACTGATCGTTCGCAGCCAGTTCGTGCTGAAGGTCGGCAGCACGCACCACGGGAAAGCGTGCATACACGTCGGCAGCAACGCCAAGCTCGACATAGCGATCGCGAACGATGCCGGTCCGATCTGAAAGCAATTCGAAGGGCTCGCCTCGCGGCAACACCTGCCACACCGCGTAGGCCTGATCGCCGGACATTCGTGAGTAGAAGCGCGGCACGAGACGATCAGCCGAAATGCGACCGCACCACGCAACACCATTGCGCCATCCGATGACCGTGCTGTAGTCGGCGAACCACTCGATTCCCTTGTCGTCAAAGTACTCCGCGACGCGCCCCTTACTGAGGAAGTCTTCGAAGTAGCGGTGGTTGTTGATCAGCCCGTCAAGGTTCACAACGTGCAGGCTCGGTGCATACCAAGCAGCCAACCCCGAACTGAGCGTGCCGATCACCGTGCCAGCGGCGACGTGGTTCTCAAGCCAGATGCCGCCGCTCCGCAACTGGCCCGTCGTGACGTCTCGCGCCACGTTGGTGACACCCCTGGCGCCAGCCATTGTGATCAGCACACTCAAAACGATCGGCAGTGCGTTCCAGCCGCCGCGAAGCACCGAGAACGAGATGCCAATGACACACCACACGGCGACGGCTTCAGATGCGAAATACCACGTCCCGTAGCTGGTGAAGTGCGGCAGCATCACCCCCATCAGCACCAAATGCACGCAGGCGAAGAACACGAACACCGACCAGAAATTCGGCCCGCGACCTTCGCCGGAATCGCGGCGCGAGCGCCATGACATCCATGCGGCTCGCAGCACCGTGAGCGCCAGCGTCGCCCAGATGAGGTTTCGCCACAGCTTGACCTTGGTCCACGACAACGACGACAGCATGGCGGACAGGTCTTCGCGCAATGGTGCGAGCGCCAAGACCGTCGCATGGCGGAGATGCCACAGCACATTGGCCAACAGGCCATCGTGCACAGACCTACTCGCCCACTCCTGCTCGTAGAAGGCCTTGACCGTGCCGCTGATCGGCAACCACACATCAAACATGGCGCGCGTGGCAAGCAGCACGCCACCAACGAGCAGCACACCTGGCACGGCAAGCACAGCAACGAGCCGCAGCCGCTGCGGCAACGACTGCCTCGCGCCGAGCCAACCAAACAACAGCGGCACGGCGACGATCGGACCGAGCAGCACGCCTTCGGTTCGATTCAATGCGAACACGGCAATCGCAGTGCCCAGCGCCAAGCAACCGCGCGCCGACCAGCCAGTGCGGACAACCCGCATTCCGACCAGCAATACGATCACGGACACGAGCGCCGTCAGGCCGTTCTCCATGCCCATGAACGCAAGTCGCTCATGCACTCCGGCCCACAATAAGCCGACCGCAGCAAACGTGGCACTGGCGTGCGACCGCCGCCGCAATACCGAATACAGGCCACAGGCGGCAAGCAACCAGCACAATGCCGAAGTCGCGACCAGACTGCGCAACAGCGTCATCGGATCGGAGATCAGACCCGCCAGCGCCAGTGTGACCAACATCCACAGGGTCTGCACCCCGTTGGTCGTTTCGAGGCCGTCAAACGACAACCCTAGCCCTAGCCAGAAGTTTCGCGCCGGCACCGTGTAGTAGAGGCTGTCATCGACGAGCAGATTGGTCGTCAACACTTCCTCGGGAAGGGTCACCAAATAGCCGGCAGCGAGCAACCAAGGCACCAGCAGAGCGAGAACGCACAACCAAAACCACGGTGAGCGCACACTCTTACTTCGTTCAGGATCCACTGGCGCAGAACCATATCATTGCACCGCGCCGCCCGACCGCCAGAATCGAAGCCAGATGCACGTCCTGCTCGTCAGCCACCAAGCCCCGCCCCACATTGGCGGCGTCGAGAACCTCGTAATGATGGAGGCGCAGGCATTCCTCGCGGCTGGCCACACGGTTACCTGGGTCACGAGTGACGGCGGTGGCGCTGGCCTGCCGGTTCCTGAACTGGAAGGGCTCGAGGTGAAGCGGGTTTGGGCATGGCACATCGCCGAGAAGATGTTCGGCATCGCCTACCCACTGTTCGCACCGTCACTCTCGTGGCAGCTCTGGCGCGCGGTCGGCAAGGCGGACCTCGTGCACGTTCATGGCCTGGTGTTTCCTGGCTCGCCGATGGCGTCGCTGCTGGCTCGGCTGCGCAAGACACAGTGCATCTGCACCGATCACGGCGGCATGCTCACATACAGCGTGCGGGTCGCGAACTGGGCGATGCGATTTCTGATGGCGACGCTTGGCCGCGTCACGGCGCGCTGCTCGCACAAACTGATACCTTACAACCACGATGTCGAGAAACTGCTGGTGCGGCTTAGTGGCCGGCCGGACAAGGTGCAGTTCTTGGCCAACCCGATCGACGTCACCATGTTCCAACCGCCAACCCGCGAACAGCGTCAAGCGGCGCGCGAGCAACTTGGCTGGGACGAGCGCCCGCGCGTTCTGTGTGTCTCGCGACTACTGCCGCACAAGGGCATCGACATCCTGCTCGAAGCCAACGACGGTTCGTTCGAAGTGGTGTTCTGTGGTCCTGGCGAAGAGTCGATGCGCGAGCACATTCGCAAGCACGGTGCGACCTGCCTCGATCCACGGCCACACCGAGATATCCTGACGCTCTACCAGGCAGCGGATGTGTTCGCGATGCCGTCGCACAACGAAGGCTTCCCGGTCGTCATCCAAGAGGCGCTCGCCTGTGGCCTGCCGGTCGTGACCAGTGACCTGCCGGCCTACGATGCCTACCGCGGCACTGCCGGGCTGACGCTGTGCGAACCGACGGCCGACGTCGTGCGCCAACACATCAAAGCGGCCATCGCCGAACGCAACCAACGTTCGCCAGCAGCAACCAAGATCGACTGCGGCCGCGCGGTGTGGCTCGAAGAGCTGTGCCGCCCGATCCTCCCCCAGTCAAACAACCCGACGTCAGGTACTCCAACGTCAGGGACTCCAACGTCAGGCGCCCGCAAAGAAGGAGTCGTTTGAGTAAGTCGAGCATCTTCCTACTGGTGCTACTTGGCGCCCACCTCGCACTCGGCATCGGCCGGATACCGGGCAGAGTCATCCAACGGCGGCTCGATGAGATCCATCAGTACGAACAAAAAGGCGCCGCCCGCTTCCTGCTCGACGATGCCAAACTACACGGCGCGGACGAACTAGAGTGGGTGCTCGCGAACACACCCGAGCAAAGCGTGATCCTGTGGCGATGGCCAAGTAAGGGCGCGCTCGAATTTGCCGCCGCGCTGCTGGCGCCGCGACTCGTCGTCGACGAGCGCTTGGTCTCCCCCGGCGCGACGCAGTTCGCAGGCCGCACCATCGCGACCGGAACCCCACCATCCTGCACGCCAGGTCTAATCACCCTGCAAGGCACGGGCGAGGACCGGGGACTGCGCCTGACTACGAGGGTCAACTGACGCATGGAACGCATCGTCACAGGCCTGTTGCTTGGTATCGCGCTGTTCTGGGCTGGCGCGTGCTTCTGGATACGTGGTGACGGCGTGCCCGACTGGTGGCTGCCGGTCGCGTTTGCCGCCGGCATCGCCTACGCCGTTCGCATGCCACGCACAACCGAGGTGGCGTCACCGAGATGGGCTAGAACGTGCACGTGGATGGTGATCGGAACGGCCTTCGCGGCTTTGTGGCGCGGCGCGCTGGCCACCGGCTCACGTCACTGGGACGGCGCCGCATCATTGGACGCCAAGGTCTTCTGGCTAGAACAGGCGCCCACGCTGCAGCAACCGTTCTTCGCAACCGAAGGCGTCTTCCACCACAGCCCCGATTATCCACTGCTGCTGCCGTTACTGGTCGCAATGGCCGAACGGCTCGCACCCGACTTCGGCCGCATTGTGCTGCCGCTGATCTACATGCTGCTGCTGGGCGTAGTCGCGAGCGCCCTGTCTCGTCGCGCCGTGAAGCCATTGCTGCGGCTCGCGGTGATCACGGCTGTCGCGGTGACCCCACATCTATTGACGTCCGGCGGTGGTGGCGTCGACTCCGGCTACGGCGAGTGCCTACTACTGCTCGCCACCACCACGGTAGCCGCCGGCCTGCTGATGCAGAGTTCGCTGTGGTTCTCGCTGGGCATCGTGCTGCTAATCGCAGCCAAGCCCGAAGGACTGCCGTATGCGGTGATCGCACTCGTAGTGGCGCTTGCTCGCGGCGAACGTCGACTACTCTGGCAAGGCACCGCGGCGCTCGCCTGTGCCTGCATGGTTTGGGAACCTGTTCGCGCCGCATTGCTGCATCAGGACTACGGCGCCAACTGGCCACTCGCTGGGCTGGTGCTAACCATCATCAGCTTCCTACTGGCCGCCAAACCTGCCGATCCCATCTACCGGGTCCGCGAACGCACGCGCTGGCTAATCCTGATGCTGGTGCCGATTGCTGGCCTACTGATGCTGCCATGGATCGCGCCGATGTTCGCGGCTAGCACGGGCACACTCGCGCTGTATCTGCGCCAAGGCGAGAACGTCTGGACCGGGTTCGGCAACCTACCGGCCTATGCCGCCGGAGTGGTTGAGTTTGGCGTCAGCCGCATGCGTCTCGGCACGGTGCTGCTGCTACCAATCGCAATCGCAATCGTCGCGTGGCGCCGCCGCATCGCGCTCGCCGATCGCAGCCTGCTGGCATTCGCACTGTTCGGCCTGCTAACGACAGCCCTGCCCTTTGTGTTGTCGCCAGAACCCAACTTCGAGCACCACCTGCGCTCGAGCCTGACCCGACTCTTGCTGCATTGGATCGGCCCGCTGTGGTTGCTCAACGCCTGCTGGCTCAACACCATGCTCGCAGCAGATAGCGTCGAGCGTTGCCAATCGCCGACCAGCACGCCATCGTGACGCCGCGCATGGCCAGCAGTCTCTATCGCAAACTCGTTCCGTTCGGCAGCCGCCGGGATCGGTTCGCGTGGATCTCGCTGGTGACGCTCGGCAAGATGCGCGAAGGACCGGGGCCGTGGTTGCGCGCCGTCAAGAAGGGCCTCTACCAACTACTGCCGTTGTCAATGCAACACCGGATCCTGAAGTGGACCGGGCAAGAAGCGTTCTTCCAAACGCGCAGCGTGCGACCGGCGGCCGCCGATGCCGGCGTCGAACAGCCCGGTCTGGTGAGCGTGGTGCTGCCGGTATGCAACCAAGCGAGCATGGCCGCGGGCGCAATCGACAGTGTCTTGGCGCAGACCTACGAGTCGTTCGAACTGATCGTGGTCGACGACGGCAGTGACGACGGCTTGCTCGCAGCCGTTCGCCCCTACCTCGACGATCCGCGCGTGCGCGTCGTCACCCAGGCGAACCAAGGCTTGCCGAAGGCGCTGAGCACGGGCTTTGATTTTGCGACCGGCGAGTTCTTCACGTGGACGTCGGCCGACAACCTGATGGAGCCGGAGCAACTGACACGACTGGTGCAGTTCCTGCGCGACAAGCCAGCAGTCGCGATGGTCTACGCCGACTACGAATTGATCGACGAGACCGGCGGCCCACTGCAAGGCGGCGAGTTCCGGGTCATGGATCGCACCGACAAGAACAACTTGGCGATCGTGCGCGTCAACCGCAGCACCCACGACCTCAATCGCTACGAAGACAACTTCATTGGTGCCTGCTTCATGTATCGCGGCCAGGTCGGCAGACTGCTCGGCGACTACAACCCGGAGCTCGGACTCGAGGACTACGACTACTGGCTGCGCATCAACCGCATGTTCCAGATCGAGCACTTGGCCAGTGATGAGGTTCTCTATCGCTACCGGGTGCACGACAACACGCTGAGTGCGCGAGCCCGCGAGCTGAAGATCCAAGAGCGCGCCAAGATGCTGATGGGCTACGAACGCGAGCGCACGGCGTGGCTGCAGCAACCGTTCGAAATACAGGCGGATGCCGCCACACTGCCGTGGCTAAACGACTGCGTTACGGCTGGCGACACCGTTGGTGATTTCCCCAGCGACTCGTCAGGCGGCAAAGAACTGCTGGTGCTTAGTCCAGAAACACTGGCGCAGATGCCACTGACCGGACTCCCGGAACGCACGAGCATCACAACGTGGTTTACGTCGAGCGAACAGGTCTATCGCGCCCACCAACAACTGGCCCAATTGCCCGTTGCGGCCTTCGCCAACGACGAAGACACCGCCGCGCGCTTGGCTCTGTTCACTCGCACCGTCTTCCACGGAAAGCCAACGGCAGACTGCCTGGCGCTCGCCAAGCAGTTCGCCAGCAATAGCAGCTTCTTCCGGCGCACGCGCGATGCCGAACGGTTACAGCGCGCGGTGCCGACCGCAGTCACTTCGCAGCAACCGCTGCGAGTCTTGCTGCAACTTGACACCTTTGGCAAGGGTGGTCTCGAACGTGTCGTCGAAGACCTTGCCACTAGTTTGCTGACGCTCGGCTGCGAGGTCGGACTACTGGCAATCGATGGTTCGACCGCTACGGCGGACGTGCCCCAAGGTGTCGAATGCGTCACGCTGCCACGCACCAGCGAGTCGGGCTATTCGCAACTCCTGCGCGACGGCAAGTGGCACGCCGTCAGTGCGCACGCTAGCACCTTTGGCGCCGCCACTGCCGACTCGCTGCGGGTGCCGTTCGTGCAGGTCGTGCACAACAGCTACGTGTGGTTCGAGCGCGACCAAATCGATGCGTATCGTGACGCCGACAGGCACACGAGTTGCTACGCATGCGTATCTGCGCAGGCCCTCGGCTACGCCGATTTGCGGCTGCAACTCGACGTGCAGAAGATGCTCGTCATCGAAAACGGCATCGCCCCTGAGAGCACGGCGCCGGCAGACGCGCGCAAGACCATTCGAAGCGAACTAGGCCTCACGGACGACGACTTCGTGTTCTTGCAGGTCGCCTCGCTGCAACCCGCTAAAGCACACCGCGTCGCCGTGCACGCGCTGGCCGAACTGCGCAAGCAGCACCCGAACGCCAAGCTTGTCTGCCTCGGCAACGAGATGAGCCCAGTGCACGCCGCCACTGTTCGAAGTGATGTCGTGCGGCTCGGCTTGACAGACGCGGTGGTCTTCGCCGGACACCGAAGCGATGCTGATGCTTGCTACGCGATGGCCGACGCATTCTTCCTGCCATCGTATTGGGAGGGCTGCAGCCTGGCAGTGTGGGAGGCGATCCGCCAAGGCTTACCACTCGTGCTGAGCAATGTTGGAGCAGCCCAAGAACAACTGCGGCACGGCAGCGGCGTGATCATCGAGCCACCGTTCGAAAGCATGTTCGCGCTCGATGCGAGCAACCTCGACGCCGTGACTCGCGACGTGGACGCAATTTTTGTCGCGGCATGTGCGGTCGCGATGAGCGAAGCGATCACCACAGCGACCACGTCTGCTGGCCTGCCACACATCGCCCACCGCAACACGATGGCCGAACGGCACCTGCTGCTGATGAGTTGGTTGGTGCAGCGCGGCACGGTCGCCGGGATCCGCCAGTCGGTCGCCCGCGCCAGCAGTGCCGGCTAGGCGTCACGCAGCACGCCGACGGTGCCCAGCACGGCAATTGCATGCCCGACAAGATGCGTCGCAACAAGCCGCCCGCAACTACACGAGCCCGAACTCGATCATCAGGATGTAGACGAGCGGCAGGCCGATGAACAACAGCAGCATCAGCCAACCCGTCCACTGCTCGCGGCGAAAGTGCTTCTTGTCGTAGATGCGACCATTGCCCATTGGCGGCAAGTGGTAGTCAGCACCACGACGCTGTGGTGATCGCACCCGTGCGGTGTATGGCCCAGGACAACGCGGCTCGTAGGGGTTCTCCACAGAACGAAGTTACTCGCGGCGACCGCATTTATTCGGCATACATCGCCACCGGCCGAGCCCACCACTACAACCCGACCAGCGGGCAGTTCGAAGCGCTGACACACGAAGAGCAGGGCGTCAGCGCCATCCCCCTTCGCCACATATAGTTCGCCACATCTGGGGTTCGCCGCAGATCAAATTGCCCCGCCCAACGAGCTACCAGCGGCTGCCCAGAGAGCACCCCATGACCGCCGCCACAACCGGCCCACAGCTTGGGCGATTGCGCAACCAGTGCGGATTGCCCCCGGTCTCCATTTGGAAAGCGGGGCAGCCGACCCTATCCTATTCGCCCTAAACCATGACCTATGACGTCCTAGTGATCGGTGCCGGCCCCGCCGGTTACGTCTGTGCTATCCGCTGTGCCCAACTCGGCTTGAAGACTGCCGTCGTCGAGAAGGAGAACCTCGGAGGCGTCTGCCTCAACGTTGGTTGCATCCCGAGCAAGGCTCTCATTGCCGCCAGCAAGCTGGTGCACAAGATCCAGACGGCGGACGTCATGGGCATCAAGGCCAAATACGAGGGCCTCGACGTCAATGCGCTGGTTTCGTGGAAGGCGGGCATCGTCAACAAGCTGACCTCCGGCGTCGGCGGCCTGCTCAAGAGCCACAAGATTGACACGATCATGGGCGACGCCCGGGTCGTAGCGAAGGGCAAGGTCGAGATCACGTCCAAGGACGGCAAGCAAACGCTCGAAGCCAAAAACATCGTCGTCGCGACCGGCAGCACCCCCATCACGGTGCCCGGCTTCGACTTCGACAGTAAGACCGTCTGGAGTTCGACCGAAGCACTGGCGCCGACGAAGATGCCAAAGCGCATGATCGTCATCGGTGGCGGTTACATCGGCCTCGAACTCGGCCTCGTCTACCACAAACTCGGCACCGAAGTGCGCGTGCTTGAGTTCATGGACCGCGTGCTGCCTGGCATGGAAGCGGAACTCTCGAAGGAGATGGGTCGCTCGCTCAAGAAGAAGAAGGTGCCGGTCAGCCTCAACACCAAGGCCGTTGGCTACAAGAAGGTGAAGGGCGGTCTCGAAGTCACTGCCGAAGTGAACGGCAAGCCGCAGACGTTCGAATGTGACGTCATTCTGTCGTGCGTCGGCCGCTTCCCGAACGGTAAGGGCCTAGGCCTCGAAGAGCTAGGCGTCGAGATCACCGACCGTGGCTTCATCAACGTCGACCACACCCGCCAGACCAACGTGCCCGGCATCTACGCGATCGGCGATGTTTCCGGCCAACCGATGCTCGCCCACAAGGGTTCGCACGAAGGCCTGGTCGCCGCCAGCGCGATCGCCGGCGACAAGGGTGCCGCGTTCGACCCAGCGTGCATCCCGGCGGTGATCTTCACCGACCCGGAGATTGCCTCGGTCGGCCTCTCGGTCGCCGAAGCCAAGGAGCAAGGCTTCGACCCAGTCGAAGGCAAGTTCCCGTTCGCTGCTTCCGGACGCGCCATGTCGCTCAACGAAACTGAGGGCTGGGTCAAGGTCGTCGGCGACAAGAAGACCGACAAGCTGCTCGGCGTGCACATGATTGGCCCGGAAGTGACCGAACTGATCGCCGAAGCGGCACTCGCCATCGAGATGGGCGCCACGGTGTCCGACATGGCGCAAACGATCCACGCGCACCCGACGCTGCCCGAAGCGATGATGGAAGCCGCCGAGTCGGTGCACCAAATGGCGGTGCACATCTTCCAGACGCCGAAGAAAAGTAGCTAGTCGGCAATATCGCTAGCCGGTGGTGCGGGACCTTCAAGGTACTCCCGCACGCAGTCCTGGGCGTTCTCGTAGCTGAAACCACCGTCGCGCTCCTGCATGTCGTGGGCGACGCGCACGAATAGCGCAAAGCCCACTCGAAGCACCGTCTCCATCCGCGCATTGGCATAGGTGCGGATGATCTCGACATGCTCGCTCGTCGCCGGCCCGTCAAAGGTGTCAAAGCCGTGCGCGACCGTCGCCACGTGCACGAAATGCTGCGCCGTCCACTCGCGATCTTTGATCTTGCTCGGCTCAGACATCCACAGCGCGACGAGACCACCGAGCACCTTGCGATCGAGGTCGTCGAGCGGCCGCATCATGGCGTGCATCTCGTCCTTGGTGGGCAACTGGTTCATGCCTAGATGTTGCCGTCAGCGAGGCAGTCGGCGCAAGGTTGCAATGATCGCAACTACCAGCATCACCAGGCCAAATGGCACCAGCACGATGCCGATGCCCGGATCGCCGCCGGTGCCGCCAAACGCTCCCAACAGAAAGCCACCCGGCAACGCGACCAGCGCTGCAGTCAAACTGGCACTGGCGAACTTCGGGAGTGCTGCGGGTTCGCCGTCGCCTCCGACCTTGGTCAGGTGTTGCAGTGTGGCTGCGAAGCCAATGTGCACCAACGACAGAAACGTTCCGTGCGCATGCGCCAACCGCCACAGCAAGCGCTGGGTTTCGTTGCCAACGACCAGATACCAGTCGACCTTGAAGCCGTGCATCGACTCGAGCACGCCGCCGAGCAATACAAACACCAGCAGGCTGGTCCAGCCAAGGCGCAGATGGCGAAGTTGCAGGGCAGTGGATTCGGGCGTGGTGCTCATTCGCGATTATGGCTACTCAGCGATGTATACGGGACGGTCGTCGCGGCGGGCATAGAGCTGGTCGAAGCGAGATCGCAACAACCCGCGCGGCCCCATCAGGACCTCTGGCTTCGCGCCACCGCGGTATTGAGATTGCCAGACCGACGTGACGTTGTCGACGAACGGTTGCAACGCCTTCTGTTCGGCAACGAAGTCGTAGCCGACCAGAGCACCGCCGACGCCGCTGAGACCCCGCAACGAACGCGCTGCATTGAAGCGAACTGCGTAGTAAGGGTCATCCAATAGACGTGCCAGATACGGCGCCATCCAATCCGTTCCCGAAGCGATCTGTGCGGGTTCCCAGCCAAAGCTCCAGGCGGCCAACATGCGGGCACCGGCGTCGCCAGACAGCAACCACCGCGCTCCCGCGGCCACTTCCTTCTGCTCGGCGGACAACGGCGGCGGCGCGACTTGCCAACGCGCTTGCAACTGCTCAGCCGCCCACGCGACGGTGCGGTCTAGATGGCATTGATTGCATGCATTGGGTCGACCGGTGCGCAACTCGACGCCAACATCGGGACTGGTGATGGCATGGCTGCGCGATGCCTTCAGCAAGCCAATCGACGTATGGCTCATGTGGCAGTTGTAGCAATTGCTGCCACCGGACTCCGGCGCGTGGTGCGTGTGCGCCTGCAAGCCTGCTGGTGTCGCCAGCTGTTCGTGGCACTGCGTGCAGCCAATGTTGCCACGCATGCCAACCTCTAATTGATCATCACGCCAATCGTCTGTGACCTTGCCATCAACGGTGTGCATGCGATGACACGACGTGCAGTCAATCTGTTGATCCGGATCGCCATGGGTATAGCACGGCGACTGCCGCATGCCGCTGAACTCGCGGCCGGACAACCGCACCTGCCCATCAGACCAGAACGAACTCTTGAAGAAGTTTGGGTTCTTGCGCAGTTCGCGCCGCAACTCCGGTGCGTCGCGATCGCCGACGCCAATCACCAAATGCGACCGCTGCAGATCCTGACCTGGAACAAACGGCGAGCCCTGATCGCGCCAGGCGTCGAAGTGCTCTTCCTTGAGGATCGACACGGAATGACAATGGCCACACACCTGCGCGGACCGCACCGGCTGCAACGTTGCTGGATTCGTGATGGTGTCATCCGAGCCCTTCGCCCGCTGCAGCAAGCGCCGCACGGGATTGCGATTGGCAGCGACATGCGTTTCTCCAGGTCCGTGACACGCTTCACACGCGATGCCGAACTCGGATACATGCGTGTCGACGCGGCCGATGTCGACGCGCGGCCGCGGATCGGTTGTGTGACACATTGCGCAACTCTTGTTCCACGCACCGGGCTCTGGTGGATCGCGAAACTCAGGCGGCAAGACGAACACCGAAGTCAACGGCAGCCAGATGCGCTCTTCGGTTTTGAAGCACATCGGCACCGGGCCGAGTTCGCGCCCGTTGCCAGTCGAATACCACAGCACCTGCAGGTGATGCGAACCGGTCAACTGCTCGATCGGTCGCTCGACATGCATCGGGTTGCGGCCGCCGCGATCAAACACCGTCCACAACTGATCGCCGCGCCATTCGAGCACGACCTTCTTGCTAAACCACTGCAACTCAAGTCGCTCGAACTCGACTTGCAACGCATCGCGCGAAACGACCTGCGTCATGGTGCGATGGTACGAACCGTGCCACGAGGCGTGTTCACCCGGATGGCACGAACGGCAGCTCTGCGACCCCACGTAGCCGGTCTCATGCACTTCGATCGCACGGTCGGTTGGCTCAGGCAGGCGCTCGCCGGCGAAGACGGTCGCCACAACGACGCCGGCGATCATCAGCCCCGACGCCGAGAGCGCACCTGCACGCGCAGCTTTGCCGTCCGCCCACAACCGCCACAAGGGCAACAGCGCGGCGACGGCAACGAGCAACAAGGCAGCCAGGATCATCGATGGAAAGTCTACTAAGGCGACAAGCGTGCTCCCACCGCGAGTGCGAGCAGAATGCATGTTTGGGTATTCGGTCTTTGGAATGCGGCAATCAACCCGTGTCACCGCGCAATCTGCAGATGACGAGCCGAACACGAATCGCGTCTGCGGGTAACGGGGCGCGGTGCCGTGTGGACTACGCAGCGTTCCGGTAGAGTTCGACTCGCGGACCAATCTGAATCCCTGCCCTCTACCCATCCGCACCCCACCTTTGTGAAGTACACCTCGCTCTTCGCAACCGCGCTCACACTCGCGGTCTGCTCTACCCTGTCCGCTCAATACCGCTACACCCAGCAAGTCGGCCTGATCACGGGCCCACTCGTGCGCTCGGAAGGCTGCATCTTGGCGGACATCGACGGCGACGGAGACCTCGATGCCGTGTTTGCGAACGGCTACGTGCTGTCGATCACCGGCCAAGCGATCCGACCAACGGTCTTGATCAACAAGATCAATCAAGGCCTGGGCTTCGTCGATGAGTCGACGCCGCGCATCCCAACAACGGCGATCCGCGGGACCTTGGCGGTCGCGTTCGACATTGAGAACGACGGCGACCTCGACCTGTTCTTCTCCTGCAACGGCAACAGCCAGCAACGCCTCTACGTCAACGACGGCAACGGCAACTTCACCGACGAGTCGGTGGCACGTTTTGGCACGCTCAACCTCTATGTCGCTGGCTGCGCCTATTGCGACATCGATGAGGACGGTGACTACGACTTGTTCCTCAACGACGAGCGCAACAACGGCCAGCTCAAGTTGTTCCACAACGACGGCAACGGCAACTTCACCAACGTCACCGCGACGCACATCGTCTCCGCACCGAAGACGAACCAGCAAGACATCGTGCTCGCGGACGTCGACAACGACTTCGACATCGATGTCATCAATGTCGGCAAGTCGGCCGGCCAGCAAATCTTCTTCAATGACGGCACCGGCCACTTCACGACCGTCACGACCGGCTTGCTGCCGGCCGGCGGTAGCCTCAGCTACGAAGCGGAAGCAGCCGACCTCGATCACGATGGCGATCTCGACATCGCAATGCTATCCGTGTCGGGCTCGACCGACTCCATCTTGCGCAACAACCTGATCCCGAGCGGCACGCTGTCGTTCTCGAATCTGACCACTGCCCTGATCGGCAACGGCGAAGATGACAACGAATGGGCCCTGGTCGACGCCAACAACGACGGCTGGCTCGACCTGATCAACGGCTCACTAGGCTTCGGCTCCGAGAAGCTCTACATCAACAGCCAATCGATGTCGTTCACGCGTCAGAGTGGCTTCGCCGGCTTCTCGCCGGTTACCGACCCAACGCTCGACGTTGCCGTTGGTGACATCAATGGCGATGGCATCTTCGACGTCATCACTGCCCAAGGTGAGTTCGGCAACTTCACCAACCGCGCCTACTACGGCAGCGGTCCGGCCGACACCCAACCGCCACGCTTCGTGCATGTCGAACAACTGCCGGCGCTGTCGACGACCCCCGATGGCTGGGCCGTGCACGCGGTCATCCAAGACTCGATCGTCGACGACGGTGAGACCTCGATCGCAACCGCTAGCCTCGACTGGACGATCACGCACGCGGCCGGCGTCGCTACTGGCAGCACGGAACTTCGCTTCCTCGGCGGCCTGATGTATCGCGCCGACCTGACCCCGCCAGCCGGCCTGATCACCAACGGTGCCACGGTCAACTTCACGCTGACGGCAACCGATCGCCAAGGCAACAGCAAGACCACACCTGGCCAGACGTTCAATGTCTGTGGCTTCCAGAAGTACGGCATGGGCTTGACCGGCATCACCACATCGCTCGACGGCACGGGCACAACAAGTCCCGGTGACTCACCGGTGATCTCGTGGACCGGCGGTAACAACGCGGCCGGCCTGCTCGGCGTCGCCGTTGGCCCCGATCAAATCGCGATCCCGCAGGGCTTCATCCTGTTCAACCAGTCGAACATCATCGCCCTGGTCCCGATCACGACGAACGGTTTGGGCGTCGGCCAACTGACCCTGCCGATTCCGCCGCTAGCCGGATTGGCTGGGCTGCACATTGCGATGCAGGCGGTGCTGGACCCACCGCTATCGCTGAGCAACGGCCTGTCGATGGTCATCTGCCCGTAACGGGCAGCACTGCGACGTGGGCCGCACCCGCGCGGCGCGCCACCTAGGAGTCTGCGCCGCCTTCACCCGCGTTGCCACGACCCGCGCGGCCGCGCTTCACCCGACCGTGATCTGCCCGTTCGGCGGTGTCGTCGGCAGGACCCGGCATCGGCCCAAGCGCGTCGCGATACTGCTTTCGCAGGGCTTGAACCAACTGCGCCAGCGATTCGAAGTCGTCCTCGTCGACAACTTCGATGATGCGCATGAGAATCCGAGCATCTGCGCGGTCGACGGCAGAATGCGCGGTCTGCGCAGCGAGAAAGGCGCGCTTTTGAAAGTCTGACTGTGGCAAGACGAAGGAGCGCGTCCGGGCGAGGAGAGCACGCTGGGCTGGACATCTATAGAACCTCAGCAGTAGGCCAATTCTGAGCAACAATACGTTCTCGATACAATTACACCGGTATCACCGGACAATCAGGCGACCGGAACCGTGCACCGATTGCAGGTCGCATGCGTATCTCGGCGACAATCGCCCAGGGATCTGCCAGTTGCCGGTTCCCATTCGTCCACGCCCGCTTAGAAATGCTCCACATGTCGCTGAATGGGCGGATCGCACTGGTAGCAGTAGTCGCGCTACTAGCATTGCCCCTGTGGCTGCCGCTCTCACCGCTCATCTACATTTGGTGGCGGAGAAAGCGCAAGCAGGCCCGGGCGAAGGGGTTGCGCGTGATCAACATGATCCAGGCAGACGCCATTGTGGCGCACGCTGAGGCCAGCCTGCCGAAAGCGCCTGCCGATGGTTGGTTTGCCGTTGCTCGCAACATCGACCGCTACCTCGCGACCGTCGACTCACCGCGTCACTGGCGCAGCCACGCCGTGCTGATCGCCCTCGAGTTCTCGCCTTGCCTGCGATTGCGAGCGCCGCTGTCGCGCCTGCCACTCGAGAAGCGTCGCGCGTTCCTCGAAGACCATCTCGCGACCACGAAGGGACTGCTCGCACTTCCGGCGCTGTCGCGACAGCTGATCCGCATGGGCTACTACACCGACCCCGGCATCGCCCAAGACCTCGGCTTCCGCACGATGCAGCAACGCCGGGCCAGCACTGCAAGAACTACGGCATCGTCCAGTAGCAAGACGTCCAGTAGCAAGACGTCTGGCAGCAAGGCATCCGGCAGCCAGCAGAGCAACGACCAGGCGGTCGGGTGATGAAGACAATCACAACCGAGTATGCGGTGATCGGCTCAGGCGCGGGCGGCAGTGTCGCTGCCTACCACCTCGCGGCCGCCGGCGCGCAAGTCGCGATCATCGAACGCGGCTCTTGGCTGCACCCGAAGGACTTGTCGCACGATGAGCCCGAGATGATCGCCAAGCTCTACAAGGATGGCGGCGCGCAGACTAACAACGACGCCGACATGTTCGTGCTGCAAGGTAACTGCGTCGGCGGCTCGACCGTGCTGACCAACGCCGTCTGCTTCCGGATGCCTGAAGACGTGCGGCGCAGCTTCGGACAGCACGGTTTCCATCTGGACCAAGATCTACTCGCGCAAAACCATGCACGGGTGGAGTCGGTTCTCGGCGTCAGTGCGCTGCCGGTGTCGGTGCACAATCCCGCGACCGCCGTGCTGGCCAGTGGCTTCGCGCAACTTGGCGTCGAACACGGCGGCTTCCAGAAGGCGATGCAGGAGTGCATCGGTTGCGGCTACTGCAACGTCGGCTGCCGCTACGGCCGCAAGCTCGACGCGTCGCAGACCTGGGTGCCGATGTCGGTGGCCAACGGCGCGCAGGTCGTGCCGGACACTGAAATCATTCGCATCGAACACAGCCGCGGCCAGGTGCGCGGCTTGCTCGGTCGCGACAAGAAGACCGGCGAGACCGTGCGCATCCAAGCGAAGCGCTACGTGCTGTCCGGCGGCGCGATCAACACGCCAGAACTGCTGCTTCGGTCGGGGCTACATAAAGGCCGCGCCGGCAAGCGCACGTCCTTCAACGCGGGCGGCATCGTATTTGGTGAATTCGAGCAGGACCTGGACGGGTTCGATGGCGACCAGATGTGCGTGCACCACATCAACAAACGCTTCGTCATCGAACAAATCCAGAACCCGCCAGTGTCACTCGCCCTGACCATGCCAGGCTTCTATGGCGACCATGCCGAACGCATGCAGCGCTTCCGACAAATGGCGGCGCTCGGTGTCCTGGTGCCGACCAAGCCAACAGGCGAAGTATTTCTCGGCCTCGGCCACAAGTTGTTCCGCCGCTGGTTTGACCACGCCGACATTCGCTATCGCATGTCTGAAGAAGAACTGCGTGACTTCCGCGACGGCTGCAAGACCGCCGCGCGTGCCATGCTCAAGGCCGGTGCCAAGCGCGTATACATGCCGTGCGCCACGCCGGTCGAGATCACCGAAGAGGCTCACCTCGATCGCGTCGACGCAGCCATGCAGAGCCAGAGTGACCTGGTTGGCTTTGGCAGCTCTCATCCGCAGGGCGGCGCCTGTCGTGGCACCGACCCGCAGCGCGATGTTGTCGACGAAGAGTTCCGGGTGCGCGGCCTCGACAACCTGTTCATCGCCGACGGCAGCTTGTTCCCGCACAGCGTGCGCGTGAACCCGATGCTGTCGATCATGGCGACGGCCGAACTGGCGGTGCGCTCAATCGGCGGCATCACGCCGGTAAACGAAATCATGGAAGGCCCCGCCTACACCTTCCGCCAACGTGCCATGCGCGGCAAGGAAGCCGGAGCATGAGCCTGATCGGCAGCATCGCCCAGCGCCTCGCGACTCGCCGCATGCGCCAGATGCTGCAGGCCGCGCACGAACCGCGCGAGCCACAGCAGAAGGTATTTGAACGCCTCATTCAGCAGATGCGCAAAACTGCGTTCGGACGCGAACATGGTTTCGACGCTGTCAATACGCACGCCGACCTACAACGCGCGGTGCCGCTGCAGAACTACCAAATCCTGGCACCTTGGTGGGATCGCGCGCGCGCCGGCGAACGCGATGTGGTGTGGCCGGGACTGACGAAGTTCTGGGCCATCTCCTCTGGCACCACCAGCGGCGAGAAGTTCTTGCCGGTGACGGCGGCGACGATCGCCAACAACAAGCGCGGCGGCTTCGACTCCCTGGTGCCGCACCTGGCAAACGGTGGCGGCCGGATGTTCGGCGGCAAGCTGCTGTTCCTCGGCGGCTCGACCACGATGCGCCAACAAGGCGAAGTCTTCATCGGCGACAACACCGGCATCATGGCCCTGCAGGTGCCGCGCTGCCTGCGCTCGTTGCATGCGCCCGACGAACGCATTCGCGCTCTACCGTCGTGGGAAGAAAAGGTCGCCGCAGCCGCCGCGCAAACGGCCGATGTCGACCTGCGCATGCTCGCCGGGGTGCCGTCGTGGATTGTGCTGTTTGGCGAAGCGGTGCTAGCGCACTGCCAGAAGTCGGGCCGCAACGAGCGCACGCTATCGGAAGTCTGGCCGAACCTGCAGCTGTTCGTGCACGGCGGCGTCACCTTCGCCCCCTACGCCGAACGTTGCCGCGAGTTAATCGGCCACGACATCCGCTACACGGACACCTACTCGGCGTCCGAAGGCGGCATGCTCGCCGTGCAAGACGATCCGGAGAACCCCGGCATGCTGCCGCTACTCGATCGCAGCACGTTCTTCGAGTTCGTGCCAACCGACGACCTGCAAACCGATCAGCCCCGACGCTTCGCCATTCATGAGGTCGAAACGAACATCGACTACGCGGTGCTGCTGACGACCGACTCCGGCATCGTGTCCTACGTCGTTGGCGATATCGTTCGCTTCACGTCACGCAAGCCACTGCGCATGGTCTTCGCAGGCCGCATTGCCCACACCCTCAACGGCTTTGGCGAACACCTCAGCGGCGGCGAGATCGAACGCGCCGTGGCTGCCGCCGCCAACGCCAGCAACGCCATCGTCAGTGAGTTCGCCGTCGGCGTGATCTACCCCAACGATGCCGAAGCCATGGGCGGCCACCGCTATCTGGTCGAGTTCCATCGCGAGCCAAACGACCCCGCGGCCTTTGCGCGCGTGCTCGACGACACGCTGCAGAAGGGCAACGAGGACTACGCCACCCACCGCAGCTACGGCCTACTGTCGCCGGCGGTCGAAAGTCTGCCAGCGGGCACGTTCGTCGAGTTCATGCGCAAGCGCGGCAAGATCGGCGGCCAGCACAAGGTGCCGCGCGTGCTCGATCCATCGCAGCTAGCGGACCTCGACGCGGCGATCACTCACCGCTGATTCGCTGGCCGAACGCTGGGTCGCGCACCACGACCAGGATCAGGTCACGAACCGTCACCTTGTCCTGCGTCAGTAGGCGGCGCACTTCGAGATCGATGCGCAAGCGATCGACGGGACGAAGATCACGGCCAATCGCATAGACGAACAGCTTGTGCGCCATCGTGCGCACAAACATCGGATCCTGCGCCAGCACCAACTTGAGACTGACCAGCCCATCGAGCTTACGACCGTCGGGCAGCTGACCACTGGCATTGATCACGCCGGCACCATCCTCGGTGCGGAAGCGGCCGATCGCGTCAAAGCGCTCCATCGCCAGCCCTAGCGCATCCATGCGCACATGACACACGGCACACTTCGAATGTTCGCGGTGCTGCGCCATCTGCTGCCGCAGGGTTGCCGAGTCGTCGATCGCATCTTCGTCTTCAAACGAGTCGCTGCCTGGCGGCGGCGGCGGCGGTGCTTGGCCAAGCAAGTTGTCGAGCAACCACTTACCGCGCTTGACCGGCGACGTGCGCGTCGGGTTCGAGGTGATCGCATGCATGCTGGCATGGCCGAGCAAACCGCCACGCACCAAGGCGTCTCCGGTCAGGGTCGTTCGCACGAATTGATCCGGCGCGCCGGCATGCGGCAAGCCATAGAACGTCGCCAAGCGCTTGTTTACGTGGGTGAAGTCGCAATCAAGTAACTCCCGAACATCACGGTCCTCACGCAAGATCGCCGAGAACAGCAACTCGCTCTCGCGCCGGAACGCGTGGCGCAACTCGTCGTCAAAGCCAGCGAAGCGATCGGGATCGGGCGTTGTCTCGGCCAGTGCCCGCAACGCAAACCACTGCGCGGCGAAGTCGGTCGCGAGACTCTCGGATCGTTCATGCTGCAACATGCGCGAGACTTGCGCGGTCACCTCATCCGAGCCGCGGAGCTTCGAACCTCGAGCCAATGCACGCAGGTCGGCGTCGGGCGCGCTGGCCCACAGAAAGTACGACAGCCTGGTCGCAAACTCGGTCGCATTGAGCGGCTCCGCGACGCGCGCTTTCGTCGAGTCCTCAAGCCGAAACAAAAAGTGCGGGGACGTCAGCGCGGCCGTCAGCACAAATCGCTGCACGGCCAGCAAGGACTCACCAGCCTGCAACCGAGCCGTGCCAGCGCTCTGGAAGCGATCACGTTCTCGCGCGGTCGCCGGCCTGCGCCACAGTGCCGGCAGCATCGTCTTGATCATGCTGCGCAACCGCGCCAGGTCGGTGCGCCCCTTCAGCGACGCCTGCAGCCAAAGCTGTTCGCGTGGCACCGGACGCGCATCGATCGGCCCAACAATCTCAAGCGCGACGATCCGCAAATTGCGATCGCGGCGCTTGGAATCCTCATGCTTGGGGTCGTAGTAGTCGTTGATGAACGACAGCGCGACGGTGTGCGGACCACCCGTAAGTGTCGTCTCGACGACAAAGTCCTTCGAGCGCGTGTTAGGCACGTCGATCACCTTGAGCCGTTTGCCATCAAGCGTCGGCAGCATCTTCGCCGGTTCGTTGCCAGCCTGGCTAGCGCCAGCCACGATGCGGACTTGGTAGACTCCGTCACGCGGCACCTCGACTGCTTGCTCGATCGTGGCGTTGGTGAAGAGATTTGCGCCTCCACCACCCATCGAGGCGCCGCGGTCGTTGACCAACCGCATCGCCTCGGCCTCAAACATCCGACGTTCGGGATTGGCTGGATCTTCGCCATGGAACACACCACGAGCCACCTCGCGAGATGCCGCAAGGTACTTCTCGAGGTGCAGCGTCGAGAACGTCAACGCATCACCGATCGAGTCGAAGCCATAGCCAAGGTCGTCGGCCGGAAAGCCCGAGGTGTCGACCGCTACGCCAAGCAAGTCGCGCACCGTGTTGCGCCATTGCCCGCGACTCAAACGCCGCACCGTGACCTGACCGGGGTCCACCGGCAGCTTCGGCACTTCGCGCTCGAGCAGGCCATCGACCCACTCCCGGAACTCGCGCCGTTCGTCCTTGGTGACCTCGCTGTCCTCGACCGGCGGCATCTCGAACGAGTGCACGCGCTCACGCATCCGCGACCAGCGCGCCAATTGGCCAATGCGATCGGCAGGCTGCGTCGCCAGATCAAATTGTCCCTTGGCAGACTCGCCCTCGTGGCAATCGAGGCAATGGATTTCAACGAACTCGGCGATCTGCTCAGGAACAGCCAGCGTGTCCTGCGCCACCAGGGCGCCAGCACTGCCACTGAGGGCAACAACCAAGAAGCAACGTGAGCGAAGGTGCATAGGCGGCCACCATCGTAGCGACGAACGCCGCCGGCACGAGCACCCGACCCACACCGGGAAATCCACCACCCACCGCATCGACCTTCGTGCGTTCTACAACGCACTTGCCGCCGCGCCGCGGTAAGATCCTCGACGTGGTCCGCTCATCTAGCAGCCTGCTGTTCGCACTGGTGCTCTTCCTATCGTTCGCCCTGGTTATGTGGTGGACGACGTTCTTGTTGTTGACGAGTGGCGAGATGATCGCGGCCAGTGATCGACTGCTGGCCGGCGACACCGCTGGCGTTGCGAGAGCCCTCGGCGCCGAGAGTGCTGAAGGCCTCGCCAAGCTCGGTTCGAAGCGCCAGTGGATGTTCGCCAGCGAAGGCATCTTTTTCGTCATCGTGCTGCTCGGCTGTGGCTGGCTCTACCTAAGCTCGGAGCGACGCGAGACGGCGCTACGCCGCAACCAGGACCGCTTCCTTGCCGCGGCGACCCACGAGCTCAAGACGCCACTGGCCACGATTTCGCTTCTGCTTGAATCGCTGCGCGAAGAACGCGTGCCGCCCGAGAAACGTCACCGCTACCTGACCAACGGCTTGCTTGAGGCCGAACGGCTGGAGCGCGGTCTACACAACGTGCTAACAGCTGCCGGACTGCGTTCTACCGGCAAGGCAGCCAAGCCGACCACCGGCAACCTCGCCGAAGACGTTCGCCAAGCTGTCGAGGCGATGCAGGCCCGCGCTCACGCCGCCGACGTGCACCTAGAAGTCCACACTCCGGACAGCTTGCCCGCACCGCGCGACGTCGCAGCATTGCAGTTGGTGCTACGCAATCTGCTCGACAACGCCGTCAAGTTCTCGCCGCCCGACGCGACGGTGCACATCTCACTCACCAATAGTGCCAACGAAGCCTGCATCGTGATTCGCGATGCTGGTCGCGGGCTCGATCACGACGAACTCACCCACGCCTTCGAACCATTCTTCCGCGGTGACGACAAGGCCAGCGGTGGCACCGGCCTCGGGCTGCATCTGGTGCACGAGATGGTTCATTCCCACGGCGGGTCCGTGACCGCAGAAAGCACTGGCCGTGACCTGGGCAGTTCGTTCACGGTGCGCCTGCCATTGGAGCAAACTTCATGAGTCGCTGGATCCTGATCGCCGAAGACGAACGCCAACTCGGCGAGATGCTGTGTGACAATCTCACCCACGAGTCCTACCACGCCGAACACGTGCTGACCGGACCGCGCGCGCTCGAACGCATGGAGAAGGGCGGCATCGACCTACTGATCCTCGACATCATGTTGCCGGGCAAGGATGGCTTCCAAGTGCTCGAAGAACTTCGCGGCCGCGGCGACCAGACTCCGGTGCTCGTACTCAGTGCCCGCGCCGATGACCAAGATCGCATCCGCGGACTCGAGCTGATGGCCGACGACTACCTGACCAAGCCGTTCAACCTGCGCGAACTACTGCTGCGCGTCGAGGCGCTATTGCGACGCCGGCCCGCCCCAGCTGCAGGTGATGACACGCTGCGCTTTGGCGGCAACGAAGTAGACTTCCGCGGCATGCAGGCAAGCTGCCACAACGGCGAAACGGCAACCTTGACCGCAACCGAAACCAAACTGCTGAAGCTGCTCGCCGGCCACATGTCGACCGTAGTCTCAAGGCGTGTCGTCGTGGAGCACCTGTTCGGTAGCGCGGCGCCCCGAACCGTGCGCACGCTGGACAACGTCGTGCTGCGCCTGCGCAAGCTGTTTGAGAAGGATCCAGGTAGTCCGCGCCATCTGCAGACAGTGCGCGGCGTTGGTTTCCGCTTCGACGCCTGACACTGGAGCCTGAAGCAGGCGACACTACGTGCGCAACAGGTAGTCAGCGCCTGGCCCGACGATAAGTACAGCACCGCTAACAACATCTCCAGCAACACCGAGCGACGCTAAGCAGTCACGTCCGGCAGTACCCCTTACGGTGCCAGGCACAGAAACAACGCATTCGCCACCTAGCGAGGTTGCTGCTCCGGCCGAAGGCGAGTCCGCTACTTCTTCTTGCCAGAGTCAGCAGACACAATCAACGAACTGCGCAGTCCCTTCGACGCCGCCGCCTTGCCGTCGAGGCCAACCACGATCGCTTCCACGCGCTGCAAACTCTCGATCAACGCGAGCCCCTTCTCGGGACCGAGTACACACAGCGCTGTCGCCAGCGCGTCCGCGTATTCCGCATGCGACGCGACCACGGTCGCGGTGATGCAGCCCTTGCTCGGGTAGCCGGTACGCGGATCAAGGATGTGGTGGTAGCGAACGCCATCGACTTCGAAGAAGCGCTCGTAGTCGCCTGACGTCACGACGCACACATTCGACAGTTTGAGTTCGGCCAACGCGTGCTCCTTGTGGCGCGGATGCGCGATGCCGATTGGCCATGGCTTGCCCTGCTTCTTGCCAAGAATGCTCATGTCGCCGCCGACGTTGACGACCGCGTTGCGGATATCGTGCTGCATCAGCACCTTCATCGCCGCGTCGATACCGTA
>JBNMNW010000055.1:0-24693 GCA_051278165.1 Planctomycetota bacterium
CGTTGTCATGCTTTTTGAACTTGAACATCGACGGCGCCACCGCGAACCGGGACTGACCCGCGGTCATGCCGGTGAGACGTTGGCCGTTGCGCACCGAGTCGGGCAGTTCGGTGTTGTAGAAGCGGTGCAGGTCCGGCTTGTGGTCGAACAGGTCGAGATGGCTCGGTCCGCCTTCCATGTGCAGGTAGATGACGCGCTTGGCCTTGGGGGCGAAGTGTGGACCTTGGGGCTCGTTTCCCAGTGGACCTGAGGGCGGCGTCCACAGCTGCCCCGCATCGGCGTTGGCATTGCCAGCCAAGCCCATGGAAGCGAGCGCGGTGGAGCCGAGCATGCCGGTCAAACCAGTCGCCGCCTGGCCGAAGAAGCGTCGGCGGGAATGCGATGCGAGAGCCTGTTGCAGTTGGTCGGTCATGGGTTAGTCCACGTAAACGGTCGCGTCGAGATCGAGGAAGGCGCTCGCCATCATCGTGAAGGCTGCCACCAGGCTGGCCGGCAGTTCGCCGTCCATCGGCTTGTCGCCAACGCCAAGCAGTTGCTTGGCTGCTTCAGGATCCGCTTGGTAGCGACGCTGCAGTTCACGCAACGTGTGCATCGCCATCGACTCCTGCTTACCGCGCAATTCGCGCCCGGTGGTGCGGCGATACATCGCGGCGAGACGGTCCTTGTCGTTGCCCTGTTCGCGCACCGTGCGGGTTGCCAGCAACCGTGCCGCCTCAACGAACTGCTCGTCATTCCACAGCACCAGCGCCTGCAGCGGCGTGTTTGTTGTGCCGCGTCGAATCGTGCAGAACTCGCGCGTTGGCGCATCGAACGTCAACAGGCTCGGTGGTGGGCAGGCGCGCTTCCAATAGGTGTAGAGACTGCGTCGCCACAGGCTGTCGCCGTCATCGCGTTTGAAGATGCGGGTATTGGATTGCAGCATCGCCACTTCGCGCCACAGGCCTTCGGGCTGGTATGGCTTGACGCTCGGCCCGCCGGACTGCTCGACCAATAGGCCGGCAACAAACAGCGCCTGGTCGCGAATCGCTTCGGCCGTCAGGCGCCGACGCGGGAACCACGACAGCAACCGGTTGTCTGGATCGCGCTCGACCGCCGCACTGACGCGACTGCGTTGGCGGAACGCTTCGCTGGTGACCATCAACTTCAACATGTTGCGCACGCTGTGGTTCTTGCTTTGGAACTCGCAGGCGAGCCAGTCAAGCAGCTCCGGATGGCTCGGCCACTCGCCTTGCAGGCCGAAGTCTTCACTGGTGCGAACGATGCCGCTGCCAAAGACAAACTCCCACAGCCGGTTCACGGAAACGCGGCGCAGCAGGGGGTTCTGATCCGAAACCAACCAACGCGCCAGACCGAGGCGATTCTTAGGTAGGTCATCGCCGAGCGTGCCGAACATCTGTGGCAGCTCACGGATTACCGGCCGCTGTTGGTCCGGCTGGTCGTATTCACCGCGCGCCAACACGAACGTCGGCCGCATCATCGCACGCTCTTGCATGATCATCGCCCGCGGCACACTGGCCTCGATCGCGGTGAGTTCTGCCTTGAGCGTCTTGATGTTGGCAGAGCGTTCGCGGTAGACCGGCGAGCGATTGCTGCGATAGGCGTGCAGCAGGCGCTCGCCGCGATGCTCATCGTCACCGATGCCCGGCACCATCGCCAAGAACAGGTCGCCGTGCAGTTCGTTGGTGGTCGGCAGATACTGGATCGCGAAGCCACCGACGCCGCCGGTGTTGCAGATCTTCATGACCAGCAGGTGCTCACCCTTGGTCAGCGTGATCTTGGCACGATTCTGATCGAGCGCCACGCCGCGGTCGACCTGCTGTTCGGCAACTCGTTTGCCATCAAGATACAGCTGGTAGCCATCATCACTGCCGAGAGCTAGCTCGACGTCACGATCGTTTGGCGACCACAGCCGCTGCGCGACATAGGTGGCGTTGAGACCATTGTTGATCAGGTTGGTCGCGCCGCGCTTGAGCTTGTCATCGTACTGCCATTTGCGCTTGCCGAACTTCTGGTTGCGGTCGATGGCGGTGACGAGTTCTGGACCAAACTCGGTGCTGTAGACCGCCGCCTTATCCTTCACTGCAAACGGTCCGCAAGTGTGGTAGCCGGTCGTCGCCAGCGGCAACGTCGCGAGGCCGTGCTCGTTGCTGCGACTCGTCGCGAAGCGCACTCTGCCCAGCACGTGCTGGGTGTAGCTCGAGTCATAGGAGAGCGTGATGCGCAGTTCGGTGCCGCCCTCAAAGCCAAACGGCTGTTCGCTAAGGAACCATGCGCTGCGGGGGCCGGGCACATTGTGGCCTGCGACTGCCCAGCCAATGCCGTTGTCGAGCAGCGCGTTGCCGATGCCGAAGTCGCCGTTCTGTTGTTCGACATCGGCGAGCGCGTAGCGGATTGTGAGCGGTTGCCAAGCGGCAGGGCCGTCACCGCTGCCTTGCTGTGGGCGAACTTCGAAGCGCGCGAACTGCAACACTGAGTTGCCGTGCGATGCGCGGCTCAGCAGTCCCTTCGGCAGGCTTTCGTCGGGCAACGCTTCCAAGCACAGCCAACGTTGCTGCAGCGCATCCACAGCCAACGTGAACGTCTGCTGGTCATCACCTGGGTTCTTGCCGCTGCCAAGCACCGAGCCATCGTCGAGCACGGTCAACGTGGCGCCGCCACTAGAAGTCGCTTCGAGCACGCGCGGTCGCAGCCACTCGAGACCGAGTGACTCAGCAGACTCGCCAAGGAACGCGCGGTAGGTGCGGCGCTCATCCGGGTCGACGGCGTTGAGCACCGCGGTTGCCGATTCAAGTTTGGTTTCGAGTTGCTGCTGCTGAGCCAACTGCGCTGCGGTCGGAACCGATACGTTTGGCTCCAACGCACGATTGGCATTATTCGACTGCCCGTAGAGGCCTGGTTCTTCGTTGTTGTTGAAGAACGAGAACAGGCGGTAGTAGTCCTGTTGCCGAATCGGATCGTATTTGTGGTCGTGGCAGCGCGCGCAGCCAACAGTCAGGCCAAGGAAGACGCTGCCGACGGTGGCGGTGCGTTCTGCGGCATACTCGACCAGATACTCTGCGTTGATGGCGCCGCCCTCATCGGTCGTGACGTGGTTGCGCAAGAACCCGGTGGCAACGATCTGTTCTGGGGTCGGCTCCGGCAGTAAATCGCCGGCGAGTTGCTCCACGACAAACTCATCGAACGGCTTGTCGCTGCGGATTGCTTCGATCAGCCAGTCGCGCCATAGCCACCCCTGCCGGCCAGCGTCCATGTGGATGCCACTGGTGTCGGCGTAGCGGCCCGCGTCGAGCCAAATGCTGGCCAAGTGCTCAGCGTGTCGCGTCGCATACGGTTCGACGGTTAGCAGTCGATCGACGAGTTGCTCGTAAGCATCTTCGCGCGAGTCCTGCAGCCACGCATCCAGTTCTTCTGGCGTCGGCGGCAGCCCGGTCAAGACCAAAAATACGCGTCGACACAACGTCGCGCGCTCAGCCGGCGGACTCGGCTCGAAGCCTCGCTGCGTTCTCGCTTGCGTGAGGAACGCATCAACCGGATGTGACGTGCCGATCTGTGGCACGTCCGGCCGTTGTGGCACCGCGAACGCCCAGTGATCTTCGTAGGTCGCTCCCTGTTGGATCCACTGCTCGAAGCGTGCGATCTCATCAGGCTGCAGCGCCGGCTTATTACTGTCCGACGGCGGCATGCGCTCGTCGGGATCGTGACTTTTGATGCGATCGATCAGCAAGCTGCGTTCGGGCTCGCCCGGCACGACCGCGGCCATGCCATCGCGATCAGCGATGGCAAACTCACGACTATCGAGGCGAAGGTCGGCGGCTCGTTCGCCAGCATCCGGACCATGACATCGGAAGCATCGGTCCGACAGGATCGGACGGATGTCACGGCCGTAGCGGATCTTGACGATCGGCTTTGCCGGGGATGCAGCTGGCGCATGCTCTGCGCCGGGTTCTTGAGCCAGAACAGGGTTAGTCGCGAGCATGCTGAACAGCATCGCGGGCAACCAAACAGCAACGAACCTGAGTGAGTAGGCCATCTATGTGGGGGCGCGGGGGGGGGGCGTCACATTGTGTCCCACCAGGGGGCCTGTGTCACGGACATCGCCACGCGTCCTTGGCCCAAGTGAAATCCGGGGTATCCTTGAGGACCCTCAATCTCTCGCTGTGAATAATTTCCAAGCATCTCCGGCATCCGAGCCAGCCCGAGAGCATTCGATGCGACTGCGCCATCGATTGTTGTTGGCGTATGCCCGCCGAGAATTGCCCGGGTGGGGCCGAGTCTATGCCGGCCTCGGTGGCAACGATGATGCACGTTGGCATGGCTCCGGCGTGCGCACAGTTCGCGGCAAGCTGCACGGCTTTGAGATGGAACTCGACATCGAGAACTGGTCCGAGCGGTTGACATGGTTCCTTGGTCGCTACCACGATCTTGCATTGCAGCTGATGGTGCGGCGCTTGTTACAACCCGGTGACTGCTTCGTCGACATTGGCGCCAACCTCGGCATGCTGTCCTTGTTGGCCAGTGCTGCCGTTGGCGCATCGGGCCGAGTCATCGCGTTCGAACCGAACCCACGTTTGATTGCCCGTTTCCAGCGCACCCTCGATCGCAACCAAGTTGGCAACGTCGAACTGGTGCACGCGGCAATCAGTGACCAGCCGGGCACGGCGAAACTGCACGAATATGGCGGGCATCCTGGTTGGGGTTCGCTGTCGGATTGCGGCCCGGAGGGGGCTGCGGAGACGGCGACGTTTATCGTGCCGCTGCAGAGCGGCGACGACTTGTTGGCGGCTACTGATCCCGAGCAACCGATGCTGATAAAGATCGATGTCGAAGGCCACGAGGTGCCGGTATTGCGCAGCTTGCAGCAGACGTTGCCGACGCGATGGCCACTGGTCATCTGCGAATACGTCGAGGCACACCAACAGCGCGCCGGCCACTCGGCAGCTGAGTTGCGCGGTGAGCTTGAGCGTCACGGTTACCGCGCCTTCGCACTCGAAACCCGGCGCCGCATGTTGGGCCACGACGTCGAGCTACGGCCGCTGCGCTATGACGAGTCGCGTGAAGTCGACGCGGTATTCCTGCCGCCAAAAGGGCCGTGGACACGCCGTTCGTTTGGCGTGCCGAGCTGATTGCCTGGGTAGTTTGTTGGCAGTGCGGATCGGCCGACGCGATGGCGTGCTAAAACGCGTTGCCGAATGCAATCGTCAGGTTGCTGCCTTCTTCACCGTAGCCGACATCGACGCGGAACACGGCTTCGCGTGAGAACGCCAACCGCAGACCGACTCCATAGCTATCGAGGAAGCGACCGTCGTCGAGCTGGTCGATGTCTGAGGCAACTGTGCCAGCATCGTAGAAGATCGCGAGACCGATGCGCTCGAACCGGATCGTGTCGGTGAAGGCGTAGCCGCGTTCGATCAAGTTGATGCGGTACTCGACCGAGAAGTGTGCCGCGGCGCGATCGGTGAAGCGGTTTTGGATATAGCCCCGCAGCGTGCTCCCGCCGCCCAACGTCGGCAAACTGTAGAACGGCAATTCGCCAACGGTGTCCTGAATAAAGAACCCTAACGCCAACACGTCGGTCGGCGGGTTCTCTTCGCGGCCAACGGCGCCACGGTGGAATAGCGGTGGGATCGGGAACACGTGCTGGCCATCCAACGTAATCACCGAGCCCCATTCACCGGCGCTCTGGAAGGCGTTCGCGAAGGAGACCCCCAGACGCTTGCCGTTATACGCTTGGGCCAGACTGTCGCGCGTGTCCCAGCCGAAGCGGCCTGTGACCCAGATTTGGTTGACGCCGTCGCCATCTTGGAAGGCGGATGCGAACTGCGGTTTGTAGAGGTTGGTGCTCGGAACATTGGTGACCCGCCCCGACGACAGCGAGTGGTGCTGCAGTTCCACATCGACGCGAGCCAGCCAATCACTGTCAGGATCTGGTAGCGGCATGCGCACGCCGAAGCCGACTTCCGTGAGTTCTTCCGTGTAGCTGGTTTCGTCGCCACCAACGCTGCGGCTGCCGAAGCCAAAGAACCGTCGAGTCAGCGTCTTCGAATAGCCACCGCCTGCATACAGGCGGCCGCGCTCCTCGCGAATGATGCCGCCACCAGGCATGGTGCGGTGGTTGAGCCACTTGGACCAATTGATGCGAAAGTTTTGCTGACCTTCGGCCGAGTAGGTCGTGACGATATTGGCGAACTCCGTGAAGTTCTGATTCCGGAAGTCGATATCCGTCAGGGCAAACCCGCCGCCAAAACCGATGTCTTCTTCGCGGAAGATGATCGGCGTCACAAACGAACTGACCCAAAACCGATCCAAGATCCCGCCCGGCTTGATGCGCGCCGGCGGCGTGTAGCGCCACCGTTCCGGGCGCTTCAGATCGGCAGGGAACTGCGGCTTCGGAATCCGCCCGCTCTCGTCCATGCCCTGAAACGGATCGTATTGCCGAAACGGATCGTATTGCCGGAACGGGTCTTGGCGGAACGGGTCCGGGTTCTGCGGCTTGGCGGTCGTGGCCTGGGCGAAGCCAGGTACGCACAGCAACGCGGTGACGCAGAGGATTACAGCTACGGCGGGGTGACGCACCGCAGCATCGTCGCAAATGTCGCGACGGGCGCAATGATTGCTTGGCTCGCTATCGTGTTGGGTATGAGGCAGCTTCTGATACCAGGTGCTGGCGCAGCCGACGCGGCCATTCAGTGACCATGTCGTACTCAACGCCAAAGGTACAGGCCGCTTCGTCGGTTGCTGCCTACTGGTGCGAAACCCTTCACGCATCTGGTGGGGCGAAGGCGACGAGATGTTCTACGTCGATGGAGAGACGTCGCCTTCGTGGTTCGGCACCGGCACCGAGGACTACTTCGGCTACGCCTGGTGCGACCCAACGGTGTTCTCCGCGCCGCTGCATGCACAGATTCAATGTGATGGCCCGATGAACTTTGGCTTCACGCAGCTCTTTCGCAGTCACGTGCATGACAACGTGCCGTTCCAAAAATCGTTTCGCTTTGACCTCGAGCGCTGGCACTGGGTCAAGGATATCAAGATGGACTATGCGACGGTTGCCTACTGGTATGCCAAGCCAGGCGCAACGTCCGGCTTGCCGCCGTTGCCGCCGGCCGCGCAACGGCACCTCGAACCGTTGCAGTTGCCCAAGACACTCGAGGTGCATAACGCCCTCGAAGGCGAATCGCTACAGGTCGCGTCGTGCACCGGGGGCACCCACGAAGCCCAAAACCTATCGTTCTTCGAAGGTGTGTTCTCGCAGGATGCCCAGCGTTGGTGGCGTGATGGCAAGGTTGGCGACGTGCTCACGCTCGCCGTGCCGGTTGCCGAGTCGGGCCGCTATCAGGTGACGTTGGCGATGACACGAGCCGACGACTTCGCCAACGTGCAGGTCTCGCTGGCGGGCACCAAACTCGGCAAGCCATTTAGTGGTTACGCTGCGCTCGTCAGCAGCTCGGGTCCGTTCGATGCCGGCACCGCAGAGTTGACCAAGGGCTCGAACGAACTACGGTTCAAGCTTGTCGGTAAGCATCCCAAGGCCAAGCAACGCATGATGGTTTGCCTTGACTACCTAATCATGGAGAAGCTATGAGCCGCACGTTCGAATGTCCCAACTGCGGCGCCGCCGTCAAAGCTGGCAAGAAGGTTTGCCGGGAGTGCGGTAGCGACGACTCCACTGGCTGGATGAGCTCAGAGGAGATCGACTACCAGAGCGTCAACATCCCTGATGGATACGGTCCCGAAAACCAGCTCGAGCAGGACGGCGGACGAACGTGGGTGACGTTCGTCGCGATCCTGCTCGCGGTCGCACTGGTATTGTTGTTCGTGCTCCGCTAGCGAAGCACCAGCTGGTCGCTGGAACTACAGGCTCGAGAGCTACTGGAAGTCAACCTGCCAGTAGTTGCTGGCCTCGAACGGCGGCGCGGCCAAACCGATGTCGACCACCATGCCTTGGAAGTAGTAGGTGCTGCCCAGCAGGGCCGCGGACATCGGACCGTAGTTGAACGCGGCGACCCCGGTGGTGCCATCGTGGGTGTAGAGCGACGGGTCCAGCAGGATGTCGGTGAAGTTGTTGCCGATATCGAGGCTAGCAATACCGGGATACGCACTAGGAGCAAGCGATTGGCTGATCCCGACCAGTGCCACTGCCGGGCCGACGACCGGGCCGCTGTGCATGCGGAAGTGGATCGTGCCACCGCTGCCAACCGTAGGCTCGGCGTAGAGTGCGGGAGTCAGCGGAGCAACCAGATCAACCGTGATGCTGTTGCTTTGGATCGCCGCGTTGTAGACCAGCGCATTGGCCGAGCCGGGCGCGATGCCGGGACGCGGGTGGATTTCGACGTGGGTGTTATCGATGATGCGGAACCAACCGTTGAGGAAGTTGCTCGCATCGCCCTGACCCATCAGGTCAAAATTGATGCCGACGAGCTCGATCCATGCCAGGTTGTTGCCTTCAAGGATGAGGCCCTGATCGGTGACGGTCGGGTGCTCAGGCGTCGAGACCGGCGTCGTCAAGCTCGGGAACGGCAGCACCGGGAATACCGCGGTCAATGTGCATACTTCGGCGTCGCCAGTGATCACCAGCGTGCGAGCGGTTGGCTGCGTCACAATGCTGGTCGAGAACGAACTATAGCTACCGAAGTAGGTGTTGGTGTTGTTGGCGCCACCGCCGACTTGCGTGGCTGCCGTTTGCGTCAAGTTGATCGCACCGCCAGCGTTGAGGCCGGTGCCGGTCATCGTGCCGGTCGCGGCGGTGTAGTAGTGCCAGCTATCCGGGTCTAGCGGGCCGCCACCGACTTCATAGGTCGTCGGCAGCATCTGCAGCACTGGGCTACCTGCCGGTGGCCAGTTGGCTTGGCCCGGATCGACGCGGCCACTCATCGTGACGATGAGGTCCCAGCTGTCGCTGAGGTCGACGATGCGTGACAGGGTTCCGGTCAACGTCGCCGTGCCGTTCGCCAATTCCGTGAAGTCCGCGGTCGGCACGAACACGTAGTCATCGGCAACGCCGGGCAGGTTCATAGCGCGGCCTTCGACCAGGTTGGTCAGGCTTTGGTTGTAGACCTGCGGGTGGGTGGCGAACTCGCCGTAGGGAGTCACGAAGTCGAGCACCAGTTCGGCGTTGCCCGTGGGCGCGAGCGTGCTGAACTGCGGGTTGCTGTCAACGGTGACGGAGAACTCACCGAACAAGCCATCGACACCATTGCGGTTGTTGGCGCCAACACCGAGTTGCACGGCGCCGACGGACGTCAGCGACAACACGGCTTGGTGAAGGTTGCGAACGCCGATCAGCTTGCCGGTCGCAGCGGTGTAGTAGGAGAAGTTGCTGGAATCAACTGCTCCGATCGGCATGTATGCCGACGGCAGCAGGCCGAGATTCGGTGCGCCAGCCGGCGGGTAGGATGCGCCAGCGGGATCCACACGACCCGTGAAGGTGAAGTCGAACAGGAAGCCTGCGTAGAGGTTGCTGTTGGCGAACACGCGACCGGTCAGGCGGGCCGTTCCATTCGGAAGCTCAACGAACTGGCCGCCACCGGCGCGCACGAAGTCCGTGAAGATGCCGGGTAACGATAGGAACGGCGTGGTCTCGGCGCTCAGGACTGGATCAATTACCGTGGTCTGGCCAGCGCGATAATTCTGAGCTTGCACATCGGTAGGGGCGAGAGCGGCGGCGAGCGCCAATGCAGCGAGTCGGTGTTGCATATGGATGGGATACGCGGGCAACGAGTAGAAATCGGATGTTGTTGCAACCGATCCAGTTCGTGGACCCAAATTGCCAAGCACGGGAACAATAGCTCGCGCCCTGCTGTGCGGCTGCCCGCATAGCACTAAGCGCCACTTTGGGATGGTGCTGATGTAGCCAAATCGCGATGCCATCGGAGCCTCGCGCACACGTCTCACCGTAATATTTTCGGGTGACGGAAACTGGCTTACTGCTTGGAGACTTCAATGGAGCGCACGAACTCCATATTGTAGGCGCGAACGCCGCTAGCGGTCTCGATGACGACCCAACCGCGTTCGCCCGGCATGCTGACCAGCTTGCCAGATATGCTTTGGAATCCCTCAAAGTTGACCACGACGGCTGTGCTCTTCTTCGGTGGCCACTGCACGCTGGCATCACCCTTGGCGGCGGCGGGCTTGGCGGCGGCTGGACCACGCCGCGTGGTTGGCAGCACCTGTGCCGCCGGTCCCTTTCGGAACGTGGATTCCGGATCGTCGTCGGCAAGCGGCGTCATGCGCAGCGTCACTGGGAAGTGGTCGCTGTAGGTCTTGCGCCAAAGCACGCGCTCCTTCGCATCGGGCACGTGGTGCGACACGAATGAGTTGCGCTGCACTTCACGGAAGGCCTTGGTGACGCAGAACTGATCGATCGGCGTGTCGAAGTGCATGATGGTCGGCGCGGTGCGCTGATGGTCGAGATACTGCATCAAACCACCGCTCTCGAGCACCGTCTCCGGGTCGTCGCCATAGGTACTGTTGAAGTCGCCCATGATGACGATGTCGCGATCTTCGCGCGGATCCTCCAGCAACTTGCCAACCCAACTGCGCAGGTGCCCGGCTTCGGCCTTGCGCTTCTGAAGGTCGCGAGCCTTGCGACCCGCCTTGAGATGCACGATCACGACGCGGAAGTCGCAGCCAGTCTTGCGATGGCGGAAGCACGCGGTCACCGGCTTGCGGTGGAACACCGACACGCCGTCGAGCTCGCTGGGAAAATCAAGTAGCTCTTCGGCATACAAAAGGTCCACGATGCTGCTGTCGTAGACGAAGCCGACGCCTTGCTGCGTCTTGTTATCACTCCACTTGCCAGACGTGCCAAGCACAGCGCGCCACGCCGGACCAGCGGCCGCGGCGACGGCCTGTAGCGGTTCTTCGCCGCAGATTTCTTGCACGCCGAGCACGGCGACGCCGAGTTGCTTGATCTTCATACCGATCGCAACCATGTCGTTATCCGAACGCGGTGGCGTGTCGCGGCGATACTTCGGATCAGCGCCGAGGAACTCGATGTTCCAACTACCGATGCAGATGTCTTCGACTGCCTGCGCTGGCAGCGCGAAGCACAGCGAGACGAACAACAAAACAGAACGCAGCATCATTGGGAGACCTCAGCAATCGGGATTTGCTCGCGAATCGAGCGCATCAGATCTTGCAGGAAGTGAATGTTATGGATGGACAGCAGGATGCCGCCCAGCATTTCGTCGGCCACCGAGAGATGGCGCAAGTAGGCGCGTGAGTAGTTGCGGCAGCAGTAGCATTCGCAACCCTCGACCAGTGGCGTCGGGTCATCCGCATACTTGAGGTTGCGCATCTTGATGTAGCCGCCACCGGGCGCGAACGCCGTATGGCTGCGGCCGTGACGCGTCGGGATCACGCAGTCGAACATGTCGACGCCCTTGGACGTCGCCTCCAACAGATCCTCAGGCATGCCAACGCCCATCATGTAGCGAATCTTGTTCTCCGGCAGGTGATCGACGCAAGCCTCGAGCGCGGTTGCCATCTGCACCTTGGTCTCGCCAACACTGAGGCCGCCGATCGCGTAGCCGTCGAACTCCATCGCCGCGAGCTGCTCGGCACTCTCGGCGCGCAACTCCAGATTGGTGCCGCCTTGGCAGATACCAAACACGGCTTGGCCACGCGAGCTACCGCCCCAGCTGTCATGCAGGTCACGCGCTTCGCGCGCCCAACGCAGCGTGCGCTCGTGCGCCGTGCGCTGCAGCGCCTCGTCGGAGTCGCCGGGCGGACAGTGGTCGAGCACCATCGCGATGTCGGGACCGAGTTGCTTTTGAAACGTCAACACCGACTCCGGCGTGCAGCGATGCTTGCTGCCATCGATGACCGAATTGAAGGTCACCGCCTGGTCGTCGATCTTCATCTTGTCGCTGAGCGAGAAGACCTGGAAGCCGCCCGAGTCCGTCAGGATCGGCCCGTCCCAGTTCATGAACTTGTGCAAGCCACCAAGCTTCTCCACGCGCTCAGCGCCGGGACGAATGTGCAGGTGGTAGCTATTGGCAAGGATCAACTCACTGCCGGTGTCCTTGACCTGTTCGACGGTTAGTCCACGCAGCGTTGCGTAGGTGCCGACCGGCGCAAAGCACGGCGTCTCGAATGAGCCGTGCGGCGTGTGGTAGCGGCCGCGGCGGAGTTTGCCTTTCTGGCCGAGGAGTTCGTAGCGGAAATCAGTCAAGGGTGCTGGCGGTCGCGGATCGTGCGGCGGGGAAGAGTGTAGTGGGAGCAGTCGGCGGAAAGAGGCCAGCGGGGGAGAGGACGTCGGGAAAGAGGACGGCGGGAAAGATAACGGCGGGAAGGATGACGGCGGGCAGGAGACCGTCAGAGAGGCCATGCCGACAATCGTTCACGCCATCGGTAGCTCGCCAGGACCTGCATCACTGCAGGTGTCTGGCTGACTGCGGCTGCCTGGATTGCTACGGCTCTCTGGTTCAGGTAAGCCGAGGTGTTGGTAAGCGAGCGAAGTCGCGACGCGGCCGCGCGGTGTGCGCGCCAACAAACCGCTGCGAATCAGGTGCGGTTCAAGCACCTCTTCGAGCGTGTCTTCCGCCTCGTCGATCATCGCCGCCAACGTCTTCAAGCCCATCGCCTCACCACGCTGGGTCAACGCGCGCAGCAATTTGCGATCGACTTCTTCGAGGCCGAGATGATCGATGCGCAAACGCTTCAATCCTTCTTCGGCGGTGATCGCGTCGATGCTCGGCTTCTCCAACACTTGGGCGAGATCGCGAACGCGACGCAGAATGCGCAGCGACATGCGCGGCGTGCCGCGGCTACGCACCGCACACAGTTCGGCGGCGCGCGGATCAATCTTGACCCCGAGTCGCGCGGCGGCGCGCGTAATGATCTGTTCGATGTCGCTACTCGGATACGGCTCGAGTCGCTCGACGATGCCAAAGCGAGAACGGAACGCCGCCGACAGCAGACCCTCGCGGGTGGTCGCGCCAACCAGCGTGAACGGTTGCACGCCCAGTCGCACGCTGCGGCCACTCGGCCCCGGGTCGAGCACGACATCGATCGCGTGGTCCTCCATCGCCGAGTAGAGGTACTCTTCTAGGGCCTTCGGCAACCGGTGGATCTCATCGATGAACAGCACCTGGTTGCGCTGCATGCGCGTCAGCGTGCCAGCAAGATCCTTCGGCGCGCCAAGCGCCGGGCCCGAGGTGATCACGATGTCGGCCTCCATGCCCTGCGCAATCAAATGCGCCAGCGTCGTCTTGCCGAGACCGGGCGGTCCGCACAGCAGCACGTGGTCAAGCGGCTCTTCGCGGCCGGTGGCGGCTTCGATGGCGATGCGCAGGTTGTCACGAACCTGCTCTTGCCCGACAAATTCAGTGAAGGTGCCCGGCCGCAGGCTGCGGTCGAACTCGAGTTCTTGGGGATCGGGGGATGCGTGGAAGACCATCGGCCCGAACATCGTACTTGCGTTCTCGCCGCGATCCACCACGCTGCGCAGGTGAGCGACGAACTGGCGATCTTTGACCTGCTGGGAGCCGACAAGCTGACCGCGATTGTGGCGGGCTTTTACGCCCGAGTCCCGGCCGACGACATCCTCGGCCCAATGTATCCCAAAGCGGACCTGGTTGGTGCTGAGGAGCGTCTGCTCGGCTTTTTGATCTACCGCTTTGGCGGCCCACAGGACTACATCCGCGATCGCGGCCATCCGCGCCTGCGCATGCGGCACAATCCATTCGTGGTAGATCAAGCGGCGCGCGATCGGTGGATGAAATTGATGATGGCATCGATCGACGAGCAAGATCTGGCGCCGGAGCACCGCGCCTACCTCGAAGAGTTCTTCGGCGGCATTGCGACGTTCTTGAAGAATCGCTGAGCAAGGTCCGGTTCATTAGGCTGGCGGTATTGCGTTAGCCTCAGCCAGCCGTGGCCTTTTGACCGCCATCGCGAGTAGCCTGTGCGCCATGCGCAGTTTCGTGTTCTGCTCCTCTCTGCTTCTGACGGTCGCCGCCGCAGTCGCCCAATCCGCAACCGTCAAAGAGCCGCTATGGAACGGCAAGGACCTCAGCGGCTGGCACGGCCAGCGCACCATGGACCCGGTGAAGTTTGCCGCGATGCCCGCAGACAAGCGCGGCAAGCTGCTCGCGGAAGATGCCGCTTCGGTCGCTAAGCACTGGCGCTGCGAAGACGGCGAACTGATCAACGATGGCCACGGCGCGTTCTTGACCACCGACAAGGAGTATGGCGACGCGATCTTCTGGCTCGAATACAAGACGGTCGCCAAGGCCGACTCCGGCATCTACCTGCGCGCCACGCCACAGGTGCAAATCTGGGATTACACCGAAGCCGGCGGCAAGTGGAACATCGGTGCCGACAAGGGCAGCGGTGGCTTGTGGAACAACAAGAAGAACGAACGCTTCCCGCCAGCCTGCTACGACAAGCCGTTCGGTGAATGGAACCGCATGTCGATCATGATCATCGGCGCGCGCGTCTGGGTAACGCTCAACAACCACACGACGGTCAACGGCGTGCGCATGGAGAACTACTGGAATGCCGCCAAGCCGATGCCGAAGCAGGGGCCACTGCAATTGCAGACGCACGGCGGCGAGATTCGCTTCCGCAACATGTCGGTTCGCGAACTCGACGGAGAGACTGCCAACCAGTTCCTCGCTAGCTCCGACTTCCACGCCTACATGCCGGCCTTCAACGGCACCGACTTCACCGGTTGGCAAGGCGCCACCGACAACTACGAGATCGTCGCTGGCGCGATCTGCTGCAAGCAGGGCAAGGGTGGCAACCTGTTCACCAACGAGGTCTACCAAGACTTCTCGGTGCGCTTCCAGTTCAAGGTTCCGCCCGGCGGCAACAACGGCCTCGCAATGCGCTACCCCGGCAAGGGTGATCCGGCCTACGCCGGCTTCGAACTGCAAGTGCTAGACAACACCGCCAAGAAGTACGCCAACCTCAAGCCCTACCAGTTCCACGGCAGCGCCTACGGCATGGCACCGGCACTGCGCGGCTACCAGCGCCCGGTTGGGGAGTGGAACTTCCAAGAGGTCACCATGATCGGCTCGCGCGTCACCGTCGAGCTCAACGGGTATCTGATCCTCGACGCCGACCTCTCGGACTTGAAGTCGAACCTGCCGAAGCACGTTGGCAAGGACAACGCATCTGGCCACTTCGGCTTCTGCGGCCACAACGACGCGGTGTCGTTCAAGGACATCCGTATTCGCGGCCTGTAGGACTCGCGGCGAAACCGGACGCTGAAGGCAGGTTTGAGTACTGCCTGGTCGATTTGGGCTCGTGCAGGTTCTAGTAGTTGCCGATGGTCAAGTCGATGCCGTTGCTGGTGATGAGTTCTCGCCCGTTGTAGCCGGGCGCAAGGGCGACCGCTTGCATGTAGACGTGGAGGTTGAGCAGGTTCAAGTCGGCAGGGATCGGCAGATCGTATTGCAACGTCGAAGGCGCAACCCCAGGAGCGACTGCAAGGCCGAGAATGTCCTGCGACTGGTGGACATAGCAGCCTGGCATGCCGATTACGGTTAGCTCCAAAGGCAGCGGCAGACCCAACCATGAGGTCTTGCTCCAGCCAATCGTGACAGCTGCGAGCTGCACGGGTGCGTTGCTGATCACTGACTGATTGGTGGTGCCAATGAGTGGGGGAGTGATTGGGGCAAAGGCAAGATTTGGGCTGCCGCAGCCGCTACCGTAGGTGACGGCTGATGCGGCGTGCGTGGCAACGTCAAGCTCCCAAGTGTCGTCGAAGTAGTTGTTGAAGCCGGCCAAACCGCCAAACATGACGACCTTCCTCCGCACGCTGTCGTAAGCAATCGCGTGTTCATAGCGACCAACCGGACTGGTGGCAGTCGTGACCTGCGTCCAGTTGACGCCGTCATACTCCCACGTGTCGTTGGCGGGGAAGTAGCCGGGGGAGCCGCCAAACATGACGATCTTGCCCCGCACGCTGTCGTAGGTCATCGCGTGGGCATCGCGAGCACTCGGACTGCTGGCAGCCGTGAGTTGCGTCCAGTCGGAGGTCTGCGCAAGACCCGAAGCAGTGGGTAAAATTACGGCGAGCAGACTCCCGAAGACCTTCTTTATGGCTGGAGCATACACAGTTGCGAGAACCTGTGTGGTTACTGCGCAGGTATCAGCAGAGCGGCTTGCCCTTCATTGCAAGTCGGCGGCGTTGCTCGTCAGCCCGGCTCGCTGGCATGTTGCGCCGACGCAGCCAATTCACGCAAAACGGGGCGCCGAAGCGTCCCGTTTTGCTGGTCTATTCTGACGAGGTCTTCTTCTGAAGCCCGACTGCCGTTAGCTACAGCCGCTGGTGCCACCGCACGAGATGCACTTGAGGCATGTGCCATTGCGCACCAAGGTGAACGCGCCACAGCTGCCGCACGGATCACCCTCGTAGCCCTTGAGGCGAGCCTCAGCGATCTGCAGGCGAGCCTTGCGGTTGTCGGACATTGCCGTGCGAGTCTCCGCACGCATCAGCGCCACGTTCTCGCCGGCGGCTGCCGTCGGAATGTGGGCGGACGTGTCGACGCCACGCTGGATGCCGTGACTTGGCGGATGCAGGTGCTGGTTCTCATGCACCAGCTTGGGCGCGTCGTTCTCCGCTTCGTAGACCGTCTCCGAGACGACCTCTTCCCCGATGAACTCCGGGTCGGCCGTCTTGGCGCCCATCGTGGTGTTGCTGAGGTCTTCGCTCGAAACCTGGGCGAGCTCTTCGCGGCCGAGGTAGCTGATCGCGACTTCGCGGAACACGTAGTCGATGACCGACGTGACCATCTTGATCTGATCGTGACCCTGCACCATGCCGTTCGGCTCGAAGCGCGTGAACACGAACGCATCGACGAACTCGTCCAGCGGCACACCGTGCTGCAGGCCGAGCGACACCGAGATCGCGAAGCAGTTCATCAAGCTACGGAAGGCAGCGCCTTCCTTGTGCATGTCGAGGAAGATCTCGCCAAGCGTGCCATCCTCGTATTCACCGGTGCGCAGGTAGATCTTGTGTCCACCGACGTTGGCCTTCTGCGTGTAGCCGGCACGGCGACCCGGCAAGCGACGACGCTTGGCGATGTAGCGGTGCACAACGCGCTCGGTAATGCGCGAGGCGAGTGCCTGCACATCGGGCGAGGCAGCCGTCGTCGACACGTCTTCGAAGTCTTCTTCGTCATCGACGGTCGAACTCAACGGCTGGCTGAGCTTGGAGCCATCGCGGTAGAGCGCGACAGCCTTCAGCATCAACTCGCTACCGAGACGGTAGGCGTGCTTGACGTCTTTGATCTCGGCATCAATCGGCATGTTGATGGTCTTGCTGATGGCACCGCTGATGAACGGTTGCGCAGCAGCCATCATGTAGAGATGCGCCTCGTAAGGAATGTAGCGCTTGCCCTTGCGACCACACCGGTTGGCGCAGTCGAACACCGGCAGGTGCTTGTCCTTGAGGTGCGGCGCACCTTCCACGGTCATCGTGCCGCAGACAAAGTCCGTGGCGGCTTGGATCTGGGCCTTGCTGTAGCCAAGATGCGCCAGCAGGTTGAAGCTCCAATCGTCGAGTTGCTCAGCGCTCAGGCCGAGCTTCGTCTTTAAGAACTCTTCGCCAAGGATGCCCTTGTTGAAGGCGAACGTGACGTCGAACGCACTTTCGAGCGAGCCTTCGATCTTCTGCAGCGCGGCGTCGTCGAAGCCGTGCTTGGCAAGCGACTCGTGGTTGATCTCCGGCGCGCCGGCGAGCGTCTTGCGTCCGACCACGTAGGTGACGATTTCGTCAATCTGCCCGGGGTCGTAGCCGAGGTTCTTCAGCGCCGGAGCAATGCTCTGGTTGGCGATCTTGAAGTAGCCACCGCCAGCAAGCTTCTTGAACTTGACCAACGCGAAGTCCGGCTCGACACCGGTCGTATCGCAATCCATCAGCAAGCCGATGGTGCCAGTCGGCGCAATGCAGGTGACCTGCGCGTTGCGGTAGCCGTGCTTTTCGCCGAGCACCAGCGCGCGATCCCAGCACTCGCGGGCGGACTCGAGTAGCTGGCTTGGGCATAGCTGCGGATCGATGCCACGCGGCGTGATCGACAGTTCTTCGTATTCGCTCTCGCTGGCGTGGTAGGCGGCGCGACGGTGGTTGCGCACCACGCGCATCATCGCTTCCTCGTTCTGCGGGAACTTCGAGAACGTGCCGAGTTCCTTCGCCATCTCAGCGGAGGTAGCGTAGGCCTCACCCGTAAGCACGGCCGAAAGTGCACCGGCGATCGAGTAGCCCTTTTCACTGGCATACGGGATGCCGAGTCGCATCAGGATCGTGCCGAGGTTGGCGTAGCCGAGACCGAGCGTGCGGAAGTCGTAAGACCTCTGCGCGATCTCCTTGCTCGGGAAGCTCGCCATCAAAACGCTGACCTCGAGCACGATCGTCCACAGACGAATCGCGTGCTTGTAGCCTTCGAGATCGAACGTGCCGTCTTCGTTGAGGAAGTTGGTCAGGTTGATCGACGCCAGGTTGCAGGCCGTGTCGTCGAGGAACATGTACTCGGAGCACGGGTTGCTCGCGTTGATGCGGCCATCGGTGGGGCAGGTGTGCCACTCATTGATGGTCGTGTCGTACTGCACACCCGGGTCGGCGCAGGCCCAAGCCGAGTAGGAGACCTTGTCCCACAGCTCGTTGGCGTCGACTTCCTTGGCAACACCGCGGTCGGTGCGGCGGATCAGACGCCACTTGCCGTTCTCGTCGAGGGTGCGGAAGAACTCGTTCGGGATACGAATCGAGTTGTTCGAGTTTTGGCCCGACACCGTTCCGTAGGCTTCGCCGTCCCAATCGGTGGTGTATTCGGTTACGTCCACGGCACGCAGGCCTTGACCGCCGAGCTGCAGGCAACGCTGCAGATAACTCTCAGGCACGTGCGCGGTGCGGGCTTGTTGCACCGCCGTCAGCAGGGCTGGGTTTTCGCGCGGCTTGTTGACGGGCTTGGAACTGCCGTCTTCTTGTTCAACGTGGCAAGCGTTGATGATCGTGTTGAGGTGCTGCTTGATCAGCTTGCTGCCGGTCACTAATGCGGCGACCTTCTGCTCTTCGTTAACCTTCCAGCTGACGAAGTTTTCGATGTCGGGATGGTCGAGGTCGAGGCAGACCATCTTGGCGGCGCGGCGCGTGGTGCCACCAGACTTAATGGCGCCAGCGGCGCGGTCGCCGATGCGCAAGAAGCTCATCAGGCCGGAGCTCTTGCCACCGCCGGAGAGCGGTTCGTTCTCGCCACGCAGTTGCGAGAAGTTGCTGCCGGTGCCGGAGCCATACTTGAACAAGCGGGCTTCGCGGGTCCACAGGTCCATGATGCCGCCGTCGCCGACGAGATCATCGCTTACCGACTGGATGAAGCAGGCGTGCGGTTGTGGGCGCTCGTAGGCGCTACTACTGCTCTTTAGTTGCGGACCATCGGACGCCTCAGCGGCGTTCTTGGCAGCCATGGCGACCTGAGACTTGGCGACCAGAGATTTGGCAACCTGTGACTTGGCAACCTGTGACTTAGAGCCGTTGGCCTTCGAGCCACCACCATCACCGCCAACCGTCTGGCTCTGGTCGTCGACATACCAGTGGCCTTGGGCCGGGCCAGTGATGCCGTATTTGAAGTGCAGGCCAGTGTTGAACCACTGTGGCGAGTTGGGGGCAGCGTGCTGCGCGGCCAACATGTGGCTGAGTTCGTCTTCGAACGCCTGCGCATCATCGCCACTGTCGAAGTAGCCGTGCTTTTCACCCCAGTGACGCCAGCAGCCGGCGAGCCGATGGAATACTTGACGTGCATCCGACTCACCGCCGAAGACGGGCTGGCCGTCTTCACCGTTGAGCGGTTTGCCATCACTCGACACCTGCGGAACGCCTGCCTTGCGGAAGTACTTCTGCGCAAGAATGTCGACTGCGACTTGGCTCCAGTGACCAGGGGCTTGGATGTCGCGCGCTTCAAAAACGAGCGAGCCATCGGGGTTGCGGATTTCTGATTTCCGCTGCGTGAATGGGATGCCTTCGTAGGGCGACTTGCCCTTGACCGTGAACCGCCGACTAATCTTCACGTGAGTTCCTCCTGAACATCAAGTTCGGCGACCAAACCGAACTTGTCGTGATGGCCCCGCTTGCTACGGGACCATGCCTCTGAGTGGCCTGTCTAGCAGTTAAACACTGCCAAGCAAGCTGACCTGAAATGCAGGAGAGTTGCGACTCGACTAGGGCCTGTTCCGGCTGCATGGGGCCGGAAGCAGGACCGTGTGAAAGCAAACTGGCACACGCAACATGGAACGACCCTATCGGGACGATGGCCGGCACTGGTCGATCGCCCTCAGGGGCGACTGCCATTACCGGTCGATTGAGTGATGGGCGTCGCTAGTCCTGAGTGGCATGACCTTTCGGACCTGACCATTCATTACTCGGGGCACCGTATAGCTGCATGGCCATACTCAGTTCGGGGAGCCACACGGCTCGGGAAGCAACTCACTGCGATAGAACAAACCGATCCGCCACCAAACGAATCAGACCTACACGAAGTAGGGGCTCTACAAAGTAGCTGTTTTGGGCCATCGCCGGGGGGCTCAGAAGATGGCCTCCCTCAAAAAGGGCGACCACAAGATCTGGGCTTACTGGCAGTGGGACGAAACAGGCTTACGCCGTAGAGAGCCACTATCTATTGGGTGTAGCAGCCACTGGCAACCCACTACCTAGTGAAATCTGGCTTATGCGGGGGGAGCCCTGGAGGTCTGCCGGAATGCTTGGGTTTCGCAAATGAGACGGTTTTTGGCGGGTCCGAGTGACTGCAAATCGGTGCCGCAGGTCGTTACCAAATGGCCTGCAGGTACTTCGCGCTGGAGCAGCAGCAACGGGTCGGACAAGTCAAGATCGGCGTGCGCCATCGGCGTGGAACGGGCGCACATTGTTGCTTTCTAGCGAGATCGCGCACGCCGCCCAGGTCCGCACGGTTGCGTAGCCCCGAAATGCCTAGCACCGAGTCCTTGGCAGCTGCGAAGCGGTTTGGGCACAAAAAAAGGGCCGCACGATGCGGCCCTTACTCGTCTCTGCAGCTCGCCGGCGACTACTTGCGGTCGCCCGAGGCGGCCTTGGCCGTCTTCTTGTCGTCGTCGAAGCTGATCTTGAAGACGTTCTTGAACGCCGCGATGTCGCGGATGTCGTCGCCGCGTTCCTTCATCAGCTCGCGAATGGCCTCTTGCAGTTGCGCGTCTTCTTGGGCGTCACCAAGGGCGCGCTGGCCCGGGTAGACCGCGCCGCGCAGATCGCTGATCTGGTCGCGCACTTCATAGCGAACCCAGCGGCGCACGTCGTCCTTACTGAGCTTGGTATCGAGGCCCGTGTAGAACTCCTCGAAGCCTGGGTAGCCGCTAGGATCGCCATCGTCACCTTCGGCAAGCTTGCGGAACAGCTGCTCGTTGAGGCCGATCTGCTTCTTGACGTAGCTCCGGAACGAACCGTTCTTCAGGATCGCAAACACGGCCGTGTTCTTCCACGCATCCTCAGGCTTGTTCTCGAGCAGCTCGAGCTCGATGTCCGGCTTGACACCCCACGCGGGGTCGACGATACGGCCTTCCTTGTCGAACTCACGGTGCGGGCAGCGGCCGCTCGGCAGGTAGTACTTGGCGACCGTCAGCTTGATGTGCGCACCGGGGTCGTAGATGCCGTTGCCGTTGCGGTCGACGTAGGGCTCGCCTTCCTGCCAGGCGCGGTCGCCGTTGAGGTCGTCGAACTGCTCCTGCGGGCTCGTGTTGAGCGGGAACAGGTTCTGCACACTGCCCTTGCCGAACGAGCGCTTGCCAATGATCTTGGCGCGCTTCATGTCTTGGAAGGCGCCAGCGGTGATCTCACTGGCCGATGCCGACAAGCGGTTGGTCAATACGGCTAGCGGCAACTTGCAGACGTTGCGGCGGCGTGGGTCGGTCGAATAGGAGCGCCTCGGCTCGTTCGGACCTTCCGTGTAGACGACCAGTTCTTGGCCTTCGATGAACTGCTCGACAACGTCGCGCGCCTGGGTCAGGAAGCCGCCCGTGTTATTGCGCACGTCGAGCACGATGCCCTTGGCGCCCTTGGCCGTCAGGTCGCTTAGAGCGATCTGTAGTTCGGCGGAGATGTTGGCGCTGAAGTTGATCAATTCGATGTAGCCGATGTCGCCGGGCACCATCGCCCAGTTGACGGCCGGCACCGAGATTTGACGACGCGTGATCGAGACGTCCTGAGGTTCTTGGAAGCCAGGGCGAAAGAACTTCAAGACAACCTCAGACTCGGGGCGTCCCTTAAGTCGCTTGATGATCTCTTCGGTGGTGTGGCCGCCAGTTTCCCAGCCGTCTACCTCGAGGATCTTGTCACCGCTGCGCAGGCCGGACTCGTAAGCCGGGCCCGAGTAGATCGGGCGCACGATCGAGAAGTCGTTTTCTTGGTCGAAGTTGACGAACGCGCCAATGCCGCCGTACTCGCGGTTGAGGTCAAAGTAGAACCTTTGAAACTCTTGGCTGGTGAAGAACGTGCTGTGTGGATCGAGGCCCTTCAGCATGCCCTTCGCCGCGTACTCCACCATTTCATCGTTGGTGATCTCACTGCCGCGGATGTGCTGAACGCGGATGCGGTGGCGCAGTTCGTCGAGCACCGCGTAGTCGTCGTTGCCGTCGTTTTTCTCCGGGCCACGAGCCTTGATGACTTCGCGCAGTTGCGCTTCCCACTCGCGACGCTGCTCTTCTTGCTTTAAGAACATCGAAGCGCGGCGACCGGCGTCGGTCGGCTGGTCGCGAATCTCGCGCAGGATCTCCCAGGCGCGGCCACCTTGGGTGTTGATCTCGGCGAGCGCCAGCGCGCCGCGCTGCTGCAGGTCGCGATCACTGGACTGCAAAAACTGCTCGAGCACGTTCTTCGCGATCTCAAGCTGGCGGTTGCTGCCAATCTTCCACAGCGACAGTGCGGCTTCGATGCGCACCTTAGGCTGCACGAGTTCGTTTTCACACTGCGCCGCCACGAGCTTGCGCACGTCGGGCAGGATGCGGATGTTGAACAGGCGTTCTTCGCCAAGTAGTGACAGGGAAGCGGCCCGCACGAACGCCTCGCCATCCTTGACGATCGGCTCCAGCAACTCGAACAGGTCCTTGCCGAACATGGCGTCTTCCTTCAGTTGCGAGAGGGCCAACGCGGCGCACAATCGCTGGCGGTGGTTCTCGCTCTTGCCGGCCGTCGCCATGATCGCGGTCAGGTAGCCGTCGAGGTTTCGCTCCGGAGCGACGTCAGCAAGCTGGTCCGCGAGCGGATAGATCTCGCTGGCCTCGGCCGTTTCGGCCTGCGCCAAGACTGCGGCGACCTGCGCCTTAAGCTCCTGGGCTCTCGCGGAGCCGCACAGGAGAGTCAGAGAAAGGGTGGCGAGGATGGCGGTCGACCGCGTGAGGACGTTTCGCATGTTGTGCTTCCAGTTGCGTTTGGGCCTGGTCACTCAGACCCGGACCCAGCCACTAAATCGGCGTTCGCCACCGCGCGAGGCAATGGAAAACGGGCTGCCCGATTCTTCGACACACGCGATGATGGTCTCGAATCTGGGCCCGGTTGCTTGGGCTAGGTGCCTAACTAGAACCTAGCTAGGTGCCGAGCGGATAGGCCAAGCGCCTCTGTCTATACGGACCTACTAGGTTGTTGCCGAACGGATTTCCAGTGCAATGGAACGTGTGGGGCTACCGGCAAGGATGACCGTGACCCTCGATGGACACCCCCTGGGCTGGAAGGCGCGCTCGAAAGACCTCCAGGCGAGCGCGTGCTGTAGGTGTTTTTCCGGGCTCTAGGGTCGGCAACACCTGCGTGATTCTGCCCAGATCTAGAGCCCGCGTTCCTACTCGTACCGCAAACGAAGCCTTCGTCCGCGCGCCGCCAGCGTTAGGCTGGCCATCGTGAGTACGCAAAAGCATCAAGATAACAGCCCCGAAGAGGGCTCGAATGGCCTGACCCATGTGGATGGCCGTGGCCAAGCCAACATGGTAGATGTTGGCGAGAAGGCGTTGACGGCGCGACGAGCCGTCGCCGAGGCGGTCATTCGCTTAGACCCAGAAACCTGTCGGCTGCTGTTCGCGGGCGAGTTGCCGAAGGGCGAGGCGCTGGCCGTCGCCAGGATTGCCGGCATCCAGGCAGCCAAAGAAACGTCGCGCTTGATCCCACTTTGCCACTCTCTGGCACTGAGTCACGCCGGCGTCGAGTTCGCGCCGATAGAAGGGAATGCCGTGCGAATCACAGCGGAAGCGTCCACCGTGTCGGGCACCGGCGTCGAGATGGAAGCGATGACCGCTGCCAGTATCGCTGCGTTGACGGTCTACGATATGGTCAAGGCGCGTTGTCGAGCCGCGGTCATCGAGCGCGTGCAGTTGATCCACAAGTCCGGCGGTAAGTCCGGCACGTTTGATCGTGAGTCGGCCCCGGGCCCAGCAAGCGGACCCCAGCAATGAGTGCCCCGCACGTCGCCATCGTTGGCGCGACCGGCGCGGTCGGACACGAGTTCTTGGCAGTGCTCGCCGAACGCAACTTCCCGATGCGTTCTCTGAAGCTGCTAGCGTCGCCGCGGTCTGCCGGTAAGAAGCTGATGTTCGGCGGCGAAGAACACGTGGTCGAAGCTCTCGATGAACACTCCTTCCAGGGCGTCGACGTGGCGTTTTTCTCGGCGGGCGGGGGCACCTCGCTGGAGTTTGCGCCCAAAGCCGTGGCCGCTGGCTGCGCCGTCATCGACAACAGCTCCG
>JBNMNW010000056.1:0-24457 GCA_051278165.1 Planctomycetota bacterium
TGGATCGCGTGCTGCCGTTCGTTCGCGGCTCGGTCGCCAAAGCAGACCCGTTCTTCGCCGTGGTCTGGTTTCATGCGCCACACCTGCCGGTCGTGGCAAGCGAAGCCGATCGCAAACCGTATGCACAGTTCGACGAACTGACGCAGCACTACTACGGCTGCATCACCGCGCTCGATCGCGAAGTCGGCCGCCTGCGCACGACGCTCGACGACCTCGGCGTCCGCGACAATACGATCTTGTGGTTTTGCAGCGACAACGGCCCCGAAGGTAAGAAGGGCAAGGCACCGGGATCGGCAGGCAGCCTGCGCGGTCGCAAGCGCAGCCTGTTCGAAGGCGGCACGCGGGTGCCCGGCATCCTTAGTTGGCCAAAGAAGTTGCCGACGGCTCAGGTCGTCGAAACTTTGGCGTGCACCAGCGACTTCCTGCCGACGATCGCGCACTGGCTCGACCTCAAGATCCCTGCAGAGCTAGTCCTCGACGGCGTCAACCTAGCCTCGCTCATCGGCCAAGAAGCCACCGGCACGCAACCGCTGCGCAAGCACCCGATCGGCTTCGAATCCGCGCGCCTCGCAACGTGGACCACAGATCGCTTCAAGCTCGTTGCACACCTTGGCAAGACTCCGAAAGCGCTACCCACCGCCATCAGACTGCAGCTCTTCGACCTGCTCGCCGACCCCACCGAAGCCAGCGACATCTCCGCCAAGAACGGCTTCGAAGCGATCCAGCTCAACGCCCAGTTGAGCAAGTGGCGCGAATCGATTCGCAAGCGCCCTTGATTGCATGTGCGAGTGCGCTATTTCGTTCGTCAATGGCAACAACGATTGACTGGTACTATCACCGCAAAGGTTGAACGAGCTGCAAGCGCTCCGACGCGTTCCTAGAGAACGTCGGCGCAACCGTCCGTGAGACGGTCAATGCTACAAAGGTTCGGTTCGGCCCAGACGACGTCGGCGCGCTATTCGGCGACGCCACGAAGGTGCACGTCGCCAAGGGCAAGAAGGTCCTAACCTTCGAACCCAAGCAGGACTCGTTCGACCACGACGAGTTCCAAAAGGCCACCATTGGCCCATCCGGCAACCTGCGTGCTCCCACCCTGCGCGCTGGCAAGACCTGGTTCGTTGGCTTCAGCGAAGAAGCCTACGCCGAAAGGTTCGGCGACTAGGGCAGCACAGTGACTCGGAGACCACCCGCATGGACTCTCTATCCAGGTGCGCCTTCTCCAAGCGACCACCCCGATGACATCAACCCACCAGATCTCCGGTAACCCGGAGATGCTCGGGGAGTGCGTCACATAGCAGCTGCCACCGATGCTCAGGAATGCTGACGGCATCTGCCGAGGCTGCGCAACAGACCTGAACGCAACGGCCACCCCGAAATCGGTACGGTGTATTCACTTGGCCAAGACCATGACGGCGCGTGAGAACAATGACGAGAAGCCTTGCCGCTTCATGTTCTGCTGACTCTTCGAACCTGGCTGCGTCACTGTGACGGCGATCTCACTGCCGGCACTTGCCGCCGCGCGCAGTCGCTCGGTGACTAGGGTTGTCTGCACACCACGGCGTCGGAATGCGGGCAACGTCGACGCGCCACAGAGGTGCGCAATCTTGCCGTGCGTTCGCAACGCACCGCCGCCTGCGATTTCGCCATCGACGCGCGCCAAGTAGGCGGTTAGATCTTCGACCGAGGCCAGGTCGCGCATGATCTCCAATACTAGGTCACGCGGGAAGTCTTCAGCCGACACCACGCCCTGCGTGTCCGGTACCGAGAAGCCTTCAATCAGGCATTCAAACCACGGTTCGCGAACATCACCAGTTGCGACCGTCTCCAGCTGCACCGCGTCAGCGCGCGCGCCCTCGACCGCCGGCAGGGCAATGCCGACCACGTCTTCGAACGCCGTCAGTCGGTAGCCACGCTCGCCAAGCACCGCGAAGATCTCTGGGTCGGCGTAGGTCGCAACCTCCGCGACGACCGCAGCGTCGCGTTCGTGGTAGCGCGCTTCGATTGCCGCTAGCTGTTCGGCATCCGGCACACCGCCGAAGCCAAGCCCCGAGATCTTGTTGACCGGCACGTCCGGGCCGGCATAGCCAGCACAACCACCGGCGATGCACTCGGACCACGCGTCGAGTTCGGGACGGCGCAGCTGGGCGCCGGCGATGATGTCGGCGAGAAAGGTTGCCTCTGCGGCCTCGATGCTCGCGGCGAGCTCACTGGATACGAACATTGGTTAACGGAGCCCCAAATCCATCGACAACTTCAACGGCACATCGATCGCTTCCATCTTCGCATACGAAACGATCTGCACCGTGACACTCACCATCTTCTTAGCAAAGCAATCTTCGCGTGCAGCTCCAAACCAGAATTCACCGAACTCCTCGAGCGTTGGCTGGTAGCGAATCATCAACTTCGCGGGCTAAACTTCACCGCCTCAACCGCGGCCTAGTGGTCCTACGTAATCATGACCTACGCCGCAGTTAGCAGAACCATCACACCCAACGTGGTAGATCTCACGCGGGGGTCGTAACCTTGCCAATAGCTATGCACAGATTGCTCCGCCCCGTCTCTCTGCTCGTTTTGGCCGGTGCCGCCGTGACGCCGATCGTCATGCAAGGCCCCGAGCTACCGAACGCCTTCATCAATGGTGATGGCTGGACGCACCTCACTCTCAAGGACTTTGAGAACGTCAACGGCACGCCCGAGACCTGGACCGAGAAGGACGGCGTCATCATCTGCAGCGGCAAGCCCAACGGCGGCGCGCGCATGAAGAAGCAGCTGACCAACTTCGAGATGGTCGTCGAGTGGCAGCACCATGTTTACGCCGGCAACGCCGGGGTGTTCGTATGGTGTCCCGAGTCAGCCTTCACGGATCTACCGGCGGGAACGTTGCCGCGCAGTGGCATCGAAGTGCAGGTTCTCGACCTGGGCTACGAAGAGCGCCACTTGAAGTCGAAGGGCAAGCACTCGGATTGGTTCACCAGCCACGGCGACGTGTTCCCGGTTGGCAGTTCTAAGATGAAGGCCTTCACCCCGGAGATCACCTACAAGGACAAGGATGGTTTGCCCTACAAGGTCGGCAACCCAAAGAGCAGCCGCAGCTTCCCGACTGAGCGGCTAACCAACCCAATCGGCCAGTGGAACCACTACTACATTCGCGCGATCAACGGCGAGGTACGCCTGTGGGTCAACGGCAAGGAAGTCAACGGCGGCAACCAGTGCCAACCGGCAACCGGCTTCCTCGCGCTCGAGTCGGAAGGTTCGCGGTGCGACTACCGCAACATCATGATTCGTGAACTGCCGTAGCGACATGTTCCGCATCATCACCATCGCTGTCACGTTGCTGAGCGCTGCGCATGCGCAGATCTCAGCCGCCGTCATCGCGCCACCGAAGAACGAAGTCGAGCGCTTGCAGCTCGCGCCGTTCTACCAGCAGTATCTCAGCGCCGACGGCTTCCCGATCGTCGCTTCGGCCAAGGTGTCGCCGCACGCGCTCTACGAAGCGCGCTACCTGATCGACAAGATGCTCGACGGGCGCGACGACATCCGGCAACGGCTCACCGACAATAAGGTGCGCTTCACGATCATGGCCGTCGACGAGATGACGACGGCCATTCCTGAGCACAGCGATCTGACGCCGTCGAAGTATTGGGATCGACGCGCCCGCGGTCTCGGCGCCACCAAGCAGCGACCCGCCGTCAGCTGTGGCGAAGAGAACCTGCTGCGGCTTCCCGGCGATCCGTATTGGCAAGAGTCACTGTTGATTCATGAGTTTGCCCATGCGATCCACAAGATGGCCGTGCGGGAGCTCGACAAGACGTTCGATCAACGCCTGCAAGACGCCTACCGCAGTGCGATCAAGGCAGGGTTGTGGCAGGGCAAATACGCCGCCACCAACGCCGACGAGTATTGGGCCGAAGGAGTGCAGTCGTGGTTTGATGACAACCGGGAGCCGGACCACGATCACAACCACGTCAACACGCGCAAGGAGCTGAAGGAATACGACCCAACGCTCGCCAAGCTGGTTGAGGAAGTCTTCGGCGCGCGCGACTGGCGCTACCAGAAACCAGTGGATCGCCCGATGAGTGAGCGATTGCACCTGCAAGGCTTCAAGCCAAAGCAGGCGAAGCGCTTTGCGTGGCCCGACGGACTGGAAGCGTGGTACCGGGACTACATGAAGACGAAGGCGAAGGCGAAGAGACGCTAGCGCGCGATGCCGCCGGCAACCGCGCTCGCCTGGAAGGGCAGCGAGACAGGGGCACTGACACCCTAGGGGATCGTGACATGCTGGATAGAAAGGTCATGCGTGCGCGGCCGCACCAGTCGTGATTAGCCATCGAGACTCCGACCGGACGTCGCCACGCTGGCGATAACTCTCTCGAGGATGCCAAGGCCCCGCCTACTCTCCTGACTTCGACGAACCGGAAGACATATCGCGCCATAGGTCCGCTCTTGGGCAAGTCCCGCGCGCGTGTTCACACGACCACAGTTCTGTAGCCGCATGCACACCGAGCCATTACAGTCGGCGCATGCTGACGATCTTGGCCGCGCTCATTCCTTCACTTGGTGTTCAGGGTGTCGAATGGCCGCAGTGGCGCGGGCCAACGCGCGATGGTGTTTGGACCGAGTCCGGCCTACTCGAATCACTGCCCGACGAGCTCACACCTCGATGGCGCACCGAGATCGGCGCAGGCTACTCCGGCCCCACGGTTGCTGGCGGCAAAGTCTACGTCATGGACCGCCTCGACGAGCCGACGGAAGTCGAGCGCGTGCACTGCTTCGAGTGGGACACCGGCAAACCCATCTGGACCCACGAGTATGCGTGCTCATACGCCGGCGTGTCTTACAAAGCCGGACCACGTTGCTCGGTGCACATCGTCGACGACCTCGCCTACAGCCTCGGCACGATGGGCAACCTGTTCTGCTTTCAGGCAGCAACCGGTGAGATCGTTTGGCAGAAGGACCTCAAATCCGACTACGCGATCGAGATGCCGATCTGGGGAATCTCGGCCTCGCCCGTGATCGAAGGCGATCGACTGATCGTTCCCGTGTCGGGCAAGGACGCATGGCTGGTCGCGTTCGATCGCAAGACCGGCAAGGAACAGTGGCAGGCGTTCTCAGACCGCGGCAACTACTCCGCGCCGATCATCATCGACCAGGCTGGCAAACGGGTGTTGGTTTGCTGGTCGGGTGACCGAGTCATCGGTGCCTCGCCCGAGACCGGCGCTCTCTATTGGGAGTATCCGTTGAAGGCGAGGAACATGCCGCTCGCCTGCGCGACGCCTTTGCTGCATGACGACAAACTGTTCCTGACCGCGTTCTACGACGGCTGCGCCACGTTACAGCTCGATCAAACCAAGACCGCCGTCGAGGAAGTCTGGCGGCGGCGCGGCCCCAACGAACGGCGCACCGACGGACTGCACAGCATCATTTCCACCCCGATCGCCATCGACAAGCACATCTACGGCGTCGACAGCTACGGCGAGTTCCGCTGCCTTGCATTGGCGGATGGCAGTCGAGTGTGGGAAGACCAGACCGCCGTGCCGCGCAAGCGCTGGGCCACGATCCACTTCGTCAAGAACGGCGAGCACGTCTGGATGTTCAACGAACGCGGCGAGCTGCTGATCGGCAAGCTCACACCGAAGGGCTTTGAAGAGATCGACCGCGGCAAGCTGATCGAACCAACCCGTGGCCAGCTAAATCGCCAGGGCGGCGTGTGCTGGTCGCATCCAGCGTTTGCCTACAAGCACGTGTTTGCGCGCAACGACAAAGAACTCGTTTGCGCCGACCTGTCAGCGCCAAAGAAGCAACAGCCCAAGAACTCGCAGCCAGTGAAGAAGTAGGCGCTACGAGCCCTCGAGGATCTTTCGCAAGCGCTTCCGCACCGACGGCGCCGGATCGACGGCAGCCGCTTCCATTGTGGCGCGCGCCTGTTCCTCTAGCTGCCCATGCTGCAGCGACAGCTGATGCAAGCTGTCCACCGCCCACGCGCGCAGGAACGGCAACTGGCCGCCACAGCATCGCTGTAAGAACTGGGCGTAGGCAGCGACATGATCCGATGGCACCACCATCAGCGGCACGCATCGCACCAAGTGCAGCAACACCCACTTGTTCTCGAGGGCAGACCTTCGCGACGTTGCCATCTCTACTGCGTCTTGGTCGGGTCCAACATCCACCAGAAGCCCGCCGAATCGACGAACACCAGGTTCTCGCGATGCTTGGCATACCAAGCCGCCCAAGTACCACCATCCGGATAGATCGGCGTATGCACGTAACGCTTCAAGCAACGCTTGGCGCGCGCACGATCCTCGGCGTCCGCACCTTCTTGATCCGCCAACGCGAGCCACTTCTCCAAGCTGGCGCGCTGGTTGTTCGGGGTCCCCATCGCCTTTGCATCGGCATCCACTTCGAAGCGCGTCTTGTAGCGCTTATCGGCGTGCTTCTCCGACTTGCCACTAAACACGTAAGGCAAGTTTTCCTTCACCCATGCGTCCGCACCTTCAAAGGTCGGCGTGTAGCTCTCACGCCACTGCTCCACCAACTGGTTCGGAAAATGCTCTTCGACGCCGCGCTTGTAGCCCGTCTGCTTGCCGAGCACGGTGTAGACCCAAAGGATCTTGCGCGTTTTGCTAACGAACGGCGTCGTCTGCTCGCCGCGGCGACCAAACATGTAGTGCAGCACGTTGATCAACGTGTCTTGCCCACCAGCGGTCAGATCTTGCGGATCGGTCGAGTAGCCCCAGTAGAAGTAGCGGCCTTGGCGCGCCAGCGAGAGGCTGCCGAGCATCTTGGCCGAGTTGCCTTCGGCCAGACTCTCAAAGCCAGGCACGTCGGTAAAGAACCCTTCGTGGCTGACAACGGTCGGGTTCGGCGTGCTGGGCTTCTTATGCTCGAATTGCGCCAGCTTGTATTTGTCCGGCACACCCTTCGGCCACAACGGCGACGTCGCGCCGTCGTAGTGCTTCGGTCGGTCCTGCTCGAGGTAGTCGAACGTAACGCGGTGCGGCTTCTGAAAAATCGCATGGTTTAGGTCCATCCCGTGGCCCTGGTGATCCATGCAGATTCAAATGTAGCCCGAGGTCATCGCGACCTTGTGCGCCTCGATCAACTCAGTGCCCCAAAAGCCGACGGCCACAATCGGCGCGACGGTCTGCGGGAATTTCAACACGAAGTCGCGGATGCTCGCGCCCTCACGGAACAACTTGGAGTCGGCGAGCACGACATCGTAGTAATCGCAAATCTCCGTCGTGACCCTCTCATAGGTCGTGATGGCACAGATGATGCCACGTTGGTTCAGCAGATCCCTGATGCGGGAACTGCGCTCATCCTCGGCATCAACGACGAGCAGCACATTCATTGGCGGCGCGCTTTCCAGCTCGACTTCCGCTGGCGCCAAGCACTCAAGCTCATCGCAGACCTGGAACGTAACTACGGCGCGAAAGTCCCCACCCGCACCGCGAAGCTTGATCGGCAACTGCCAGCGCGCCTTGCCAGTCACTTTACCTTCATGGGCTTGCGGCAACTTGAGCTTGCCAGTGGCGACGAAGTCACAGTCTGCGGCCAACTGGATCCTGAGCGGCATGCCGCCGCCGACGTCACGCGAGTAGGCATGCCAACCCTCGCCGATGATAAGATCTACGATCACCGCATCCTTGGTGATGACCGCACTCAGGCTGATCTGTTCGATCTCAGGATCGCTGACACGCAACGGTATCTGGGCCACCGCACTCGCACAGGCGAGCAGCAGCCAGCTGACGAATCGCAGGCTAATCATCACCGCACGATACCTGAGGCCTGTTCGCAGAGGGAATGGCCTCGCCGATCTGCTAGCGTGTTTGCCCCGAGTGCCCGGCACACCCGATCTAGACGCATGTATCGCGTCGGTATCGGTTGACCGCGCACCCGACATGGGCGCGATGAGGCGTCCCGAACCCACCCGCTGAGCGCTCACGCACTGAGCACTTACGAGCCGCCCGAATACTGACCCCTCTGGCAACATGCCCTCTGGCAACATGACTGACGCCCCGAAGATTATCTACACGCACACCGACGAGGCCCCCGCCCTCGCCACCTACTCGTTCCTGCCGATCGTGCAGTCCTTCGTGAAGGGCTCCGGCATTGAAATCGAGACGCGTGACATCTCGCTTGCCGGTCGCGTGATTGCGAACTTCGCGGACCTGTTGCCCGAAGCACAGCGCCAAAGCGATGCCCTCGCCGAACTCGGCGCGCTCGCGACCAAGCCCGAAGCGAACATCATCAAGCTGCCAAACGTCAGCGCTTCGGTGCCGCAGCTGAAGGCCGTGATCAAGGAACTGCAGGCGCAAGGTTACGCGCTGCCAGAGTATCCAGACGAGCCGCAGAACGATGCCGAGCGCGACGCCAAGTCCCGCTACGACAAGGTCAAGGGCAGCGCGGTCAACCCGGTGCTGCGCGAAGGCAACTCAGACCGTCGCGCCCCGGCAGCCGTCAAGGCATACGCCCGCAAGTTCCCGCACCGCATGGGCAAGTGGAGCAGCGAGAGCAAGTCACACGTTGCCAGCATGTCGGACGGCGACTTCTTCGCGAATGAAAAGTCGGTCACGATTGGCACCGCCACCACGGTGACGATCGAGCACGTCTCGAGTGCAGGCGCGACCATCAAGATCAAGGGCCCGCTGGCGCTTGAGGCTGGCGAAGTCATCGACGGCACGTTCATGAGCAAGACGGCGCTGCAGTCGTTCCTCGGTGAGCAAGTTGCCGACGCCAAGGCCAAGGGCGTGCTGTTCTCGTTGCACCTGAAGGCAACGATGATGAAGGTCTCGGACCCGATGCTGTTCGGCTACGGCGTGCAGGCGTTCTTCAAGGGCGTGTTCGACAAGCACAGCGACCAACTGGCCAAGCTCGGCGCCGATTCGCGCAACGGCTTCGGCGACATCGTGGCCAAGATCGCAACGCTGCCGGAAGGCGAGCGCGCTGCGATCCAAGCTGACATCGACGCGTGTTACGCGAATGGCCCCGGCGTCGCGATGGTCGACTCGGACAAGGGCATCACCAACCTACACGTGCCCAGCGACGTCATCATCGATGCGTCGATGCCGGTGCTGGTTCGCGATTCCGGCTGCATGTGGAACGCCGAAGGCAAGCTGCAAGACACCAAGGCGGTCATTCCAGATCGTTGCTACGCGAGTGTCTACCAGGCCGTTATCGACGATTGCCGCACCCACGGTGCGCTTGACCCGACCACGATCGGCAGCGTTTCCAACGTCGGCCTGATGGCCCGCAAGGCTGAAGAATACGGTTCGCACGACAAGACGTTCGAAGTACCGAGCAATGGCACGGTGCGCGTCGTCGATGCCAATGGCACGACGCTCATCGAGCACGCCGTCGCCGCCGGTGACATCTGGCGCATGTGCCAGGTCAAAGACGAGCCAATCCGCGACTGGGTCAAGCTCGCGGTCAGCCGCGCCCGTGCGACCGGCACGCCGGCCGTGTTCTGGCTCGACAAGGATCGCGCCCACGACGCGCAGCTGCTGCAGAAGGTCAAGGCCTACCTCGGCGACCACGACACCAACGGCCTCGAGTTCCACATGATGGCGCCGGTCGACGCGTGCAAGTTCTCCCTCGAGCGCATCCGCAAGGGCGAGGACACGATCTCGGTCACCGGCAATGTGCTCCGCGATTACCTGACCGACCTGTTCCCGATCCTCGAAGTCGGCACCAGTGCCAAGATGCTGTCGATCGTGCCGCTGATGAACGGTGGCGGCTTGTTTGAGACCGGCGCCGGTGGCTCCGCTCCGAAGCACGTGCAGCAGTTCAACAAGGAGAACCACCTGCGTTGGGATTCGCTCGGCGAGTTCTTGGCGTTGGCCGCTTCGTTCGAACACATCGCGGAGCGTTACGACAACAAACAGGCGCGCCTGCTCGGCAAGACGCTCGATGAAGCGAGTGCGCAATACCTGCTGCAGAACAAGTCGCCGTCGCGCAAGGCTGGCGAACTCGACAACCGTGGCAGCCACTACTACGTCGCGACCTACTGGGCGCAGGCGATGGCCAGCCAAACCGAAGATGCCGGCCTCGCCGAGCGCTTTAGCAAGGTCGCGGAGTCACTCGTCAGTAACGAAGACAAGATTGTCGGCGAACTGAACAGCGTGCAGGGTCCGCCTTGCGACCTCGGTGGCTACTACCAACCCGACGTCAAGCGGACGGCGGCTGCCATGCGTCCGAGCGCCACGCTCAACGCGATCATCGACGCCTAAAGATCGAGTTCGGGTGCAGCAGCGAGTGCAAGTCGGACCATCGCAACCGAGTCCATCGCAACTGAGTCCGCCGAAAGTCTGGCCGAAGCGCGCAGCAGCCATCACCGGGCTGCTCGCGCTGATCGTATTTACGATCCAGTCGTGCCACAAAGCCCTGCGCGACCAGGGCTGCGACCTGACGTGCTACCTAGACGGAGGCGGCCTGGCGCTGGCCGGCAAGACGCCCTACGACCCGGACGCGTACTTCGAGTTCTTGTATTCGCCGTTCTTCGCGCTCGCGATGACGCCGCTCTCGATTCTACCAGCCGCAGCTGTTTCGATCATTTAGAGCCTGCTGACGGCGTTCTCGCTCGTCTACTTGTTCCGAACCGTGCGTGACCTGGTCGCGAACGGCCGGGTCAACTTGATCATGGTCGGCATGGTGACAGCGTTCTTGGCCTGCTACTTGTGCGTGGCCGGTGGCGCGCAATCGGCACGGACTTGGGAACAAACTGTGGTGGCGCATCCTGCGCGGATAGCCAAGACAGCGGGGCGAGAGCGACAGCGAAGTAACGGTTCATAAGTGCTGGCCCGGATCTCCTACGGGCACGGCCACTTTGGCAATGCACGCCGGACTATTTCTTCTGAATCGTCAGCGTGTCGAACAAGCGGCCTTCGAGATCGTATGCCTTCATCTCCAACGTCGTACCATTGACGGCGACGTAGCAAAAGTGGTGGCCGCGCTTGACGGTGTTCTGGAAGAACGGGCGGATCGGGCCCGCCGTTTCCAAGCCACCGCCACCGCCACCGGTGACCATGTAAACCGTGCCGTTGCCCGGTGACGTCGCATGCTGCTCGCGCAGCGGCCACGTGCGCTCGTAGCTATGGATGTGGCCGTTCCAGACGATGTCGACGCCATACTTATCAAACAGCGGCACCAGCGTGCGCGTGCGCAGGTCGCCGTTCGTCGATGGGCCATACCACGAGTTGCCGTAGTCGTTCTCATCCGAGCTGTATGCCGGATGGTGGTAGCAAACAATCTTCCACTGCGCGCGCGACTTCTTCAGCTCGGCCGCCAAGAACTGAAACTGCTCCGTGCCGGGTCCAACCTCACGATTCGAGTCGATCAGGAAGAACTGAGCGTTGCCGTATTCGAACGTGTAGTAGTACTCCGGCGTCGGCAGCGACATGTAATCGTAATAGAAGTGCGCATCGCGCTCGTGGTTGCCGAGCACTGGGAACATCGCAACCCGCTCGAGCAACGGCTTCATGCTCGAGAAGAAGTGATCCAACCACTGTGACTTGACGGTGCCGGTGTCGACCAAGTCGCCTGGGTGCAGCAAGAAGTTCGGCCGCAGCCCCCACGCGAACTTCGCCATCGCGCCAGAGACCTTCGGGTTGCCTTGCGTGTCACTGATGACGGCAAACGCGAACGGCACATCAGCACTCGGCGCGGTTTGGAAACTGAGCACGTCACCCCACAACCGACGGCCTTGATCGTCGACAGTCTCCACTCGGTAGTAATACGCCGTGTTCTCTTGGAGCCCTTGCAAGCGAACTTCATGCAACAGCGACGCGCCCTCGACGACCTTCTTCTCGGCGAACACCGGCGTCTTCGGATCCTGCTCACCAACGAAGTCGACCTTCTTGCCCCAATGCACAATCGAGCTACTCAAGCGTGACGTCTCCCAGCGCACCGTCATGCCGGTCTTGGTCGCCCATTGCAGATACGGCTGCACCAACCAGCGCATCTCCGGATCTTGGATGATGTGCGGCTTGCTCTTGGTCAGCGCTTCGCCGTGCGTGAACATGTGCTGCACGGCCGCCGGCTTCGCGGTCTCGGCAAAGATGCGCGCCGAATGGATGCGGCCATGCATCGGCGTGTTCTCGTTGGAGTCGCGGTATGCGCCGATCACCAGCGGCGCCGACTTCGGATACAGCAATGCACCGGACTGCTCGGTGCTTTCACCTTCGAGCTTGCCGTTAACGAAGATGCGCTGCACCTTGCCATCGTAGGTACCACAGACGTGGTAGAACTCGCCCACCTTGTAGCTCGTCTTACTGGCGAGGTAGGTCATGCGACCATCGCCGTCATCGGCGCCCTTGCTTGCCAGCGCGAACGTGAAGTGATGGTCGTCGTAGCCGAGCAGCCAACCGCTCTCGGCCTCGGCGTTATCTTGGATGACACCAATGATGCCGCCCCAGCGAACCGGCGTATTCACAGCGACCCAAGCCGTCACCGTCATGTGCTTCTTCGGCAGCTTCTGCTGCGACTTCGCGTAGTCAGCAGCGAGCACAACCGTCGTAGCCTTGCCGTCGAACAGCATCGAGCCACCCTGCTTGTCGGTGACGAACTCCGCCTTGCCCTCGATCTTGCCGGAGACCCCGAGCAGCGACTGCAGCTCACCGTTCTTGATCTGCTGCTGCGACAACCGCCAGCTTCCGATCGGGTCAGGACCATCGTGAGCCGTGCCCAACGGCGCACCGTGCGAAGCAATGAGGAGACCGAACAACGTGGAACGAACCAGCATGCGTGGAGCCTACGGGCCCTGGCGCCCGCAAGAAACACCATCGAACATCCGTGCCGCTGCAGGCCCACCTGCTGCGTCAGCAAGGAAACGCAAAGCCAACGAACCCAGACCGGCGCCAAGGGGTAGCACCATTCTCGCCGGGGACCAGACGGCCGAGAACATCGACTACTTCGCGACGGCGCTCGCCAACAACCTGGTCAAGTCAGCGGGCCGGCTTCTGCTCACCGGGCCGCTGCTGCCAAAGCGCGGCCCGTCGCTGAGCCTTCACACTTCGCGAGTTCGTGAGGCGTCCCGGCAAACACCAGCTGCCCGCCGTCGACTCCGGCATCCGGCCCGAGATCAATGACATGATCCGCCGACGCGATGACGGCCAGATCGTGCTCGATCGCAACGATGGTGTGGCCTGCCGCCAACAGCCGTTCGAACGCGAGCAACATCGCGTCGATGTCGTCCGGATGCAGGCCGCGGGTTGGTTCGTCGAGCAGGAACAGCGTCGCCTCCATCGCTTTCTTGGTAGCGGCACGGCTGAGGTGCACAGCCAATGACACCCGCTGCGCTTCGCCGCCAGACAACGAATCAGCACTCTGACCAAGGCGCAGGTATCCGAGCCCCAACTCCGTCGCCGTGCGCAGCGGCGACGCCAGCTTGCCAACCGCTGCTTCGCCAAGTTCGCTAAGCAACTCGTCGATGGTTGCGTCTAGGACCTCGGCAATGCTCATACCCCGCCAACGCACCGAGAGCGTCTCGTCATCAAAGCGGCGCCCGGAACACTGCTCGCACAACGTCCACGAATCGGCGCCGAGGAAATCAAACTCGCTGCGCACCCACCCGAGACCACTGCAAGCACGACAGGCACCGCCACTCTTGCCAAGCAACGCAAAGTGCGGCGCCTTGAAGCCACGCTCGCGCGCATCCTCCGTCGCGGCGAACATCTTGCGGACCTCATCGAACACCGACAATTCGGTCGCGACACAGTTCGTGCGACTCCGCCGACCGCGAGCGCCAGCATCCTCAACCACGCTAGCGAAGGCTTCGAGGCCGGTAAGCGCGACGCAACCGCGCAGACGATTCGATTGCGCTGACGCCACCAGCACCCCGCGAATCAGCGACGTCTTACCGCTGCCCGACACGCCCGTCACCGCCGTCAGGCAGCCAATCGGCAGGTCGACATCAATATTCTTGAGGCAGTGCAAGTGCGCACCACGGATGGCAACCACGCCTTGCGGCTGCGTGCGCGGCGTCACCTTGGCAACCGGCGGCGCCATGCGAAGCCGCTTGCCACTGCGCGAGGATTCGGGCAACTGGCCTGGCGCGGCCGCCGCAACCAATTCGCCACCAAGACGCCCGGCACCGGGCCCAACCTCAAGAACATGATCGGCAGCTGCGAGCACGCGCATGTCATGCTCGACGGCGACGACGGCGTTGCCCGCCGCGACGAGACCGCGAATGGCTTGCAACAACGAATCCGTATCACGCGCGTGCAAGCCGAGGGTCGGCTCATCCAAGACGTAGACGCACCCCGTCAACGGTGCCGCCAATTGCCGAGACAGGCGCAAGCGCTGCCGTTCGCCTGAAGACAACGTCGACGTGATCCGGTCGAGCTGTAAGTGCCCGAGGCCAAGCTCGACCATGCGAGCAAGGCGGCGCTGTAACTCGGCGAAGGTATCGGCCGCAACCTCGCGAGCCCGATCCGATAGGGCCAAACCAGTGCGCAGCACGCCCCCCAGTTCGGCGGCGGTCAAGCGACACAATGCCGGCAACGTGTAGTCACCAACCTGCACCGATCGCATCGGTTCCGCCAGGCGATCGCCGCTGCACGAAGGGCACTTCTGATCGCATAGCAGCGCCGCGAACGCGCTCGATCGCGTCACCGAACCACTCTGCTGCCGACGAGCGTATTCGCGATCGATGTCGCCCGCGACGCCCAACCACTTCGTGCGCCACTGATGCGGCTTGCCACCCTCGGCGCCTTGATGCTGCCAGACCGCCTCGAACTCCTCATCGCCGCAGCCATGCAGAAGCTCGCGATGCGCATGCGTAGACAACTCGGACCAGGGCTGCGACAGATCCCAACCACGCGCCGTCGCGACGGCCTCGATCACGGCGCGATATCGCATCGTCGGATCGGCGTAGTCCGCAATGACCTTGTTGCCGGTAGCGAGCGCGCCTTCGAACAGCGGTGCATCTGGGCTCACTACGACCAGCGAAGCATCGCAGCGTTCGACCGAACCTACCCCTGTGCAGTCTGGGCAGGCACCTTCCCGCAAGAAGAACGAGAACGCGCCTGCTGGCAAATCCGCACCACCGATGCGTGACCACAGCGTGCGCAGCAACGCGTGCAGTTCGCCAGTCGTCGCAACCGTCGCGCGCAGATCGCGCGCCGACACGGCATCCGCACGCTGCTCCAACGCAATCGCCGGCCGCAAACCATCCGCGTCGCGCAGGCTGCGGGCGCGAGCACCGCCGGCACCGAGTTGGCGCTGCACGTAGCCCGACAAGTGCTCGGTAAACCGCGCCCGCGACTCGCCAAACAATGTATCGAACACGAGGGAACTCTTGCCGCTGCCTGACACTCCGGTAACGACCGTGAAGCCCGTGCTAGGAATGTCGACGTCCACGCCCTTCAGGTTGTGGGTCGTTGCCCCTCGCAATCGAATGGCTGGCGCACCATCACCATGCGATCTGCGACTGCTGGCCGCAGCCACCACGCCATCGCGCAGTGCCCGACCAGTCGGCGTATCTAGGTTGGCAATCTGATCTGCAGTGCCTTGGCCGCAAACAGTGCCGCCAGCGGCGCCCGCACCGGGACCCATGTCGATCAAGTAATCCGCCGCGCGCAGCACGTCGAGATCATGCTCAACCAGCACCACGGTGTGCCCCTTCGCCACCAGACCATCCAAGGCCCCAAGCAACTGCGCCACGTCGGCGCGATGCAAACCAATGGTCGGCTCCTCGAGCACGAACAGTGTCTTCTTACGACCGCCGCGCGCCAATTCACCCGCCAGCCGCACCCGCTGCGCTTCGCCTCCGGACAGCGTCGTCGCGGGCTGGCCCAACGTCAGATGGTCGAGCCCCACCAAGTGCAACGCTTGCAGCACCGGCAGGATCTTCGGTTCGGCCGCGAAAATCTCACGAGCCTCGGCAACGGTCGCCTCAAGCACATCGAGGATCGAAAACTGATCGCGATACCGCACCAGCAAGACATCCTCGCGGAAGCGACGGCCGCGACACTCACCGCACGTCAATTCGACCTGGGGCAAGCCATGCATGCCAACGACTTCGCGGCCACTGCCTTCACACGTCGTGCAACGGCCACCGTCCTTGGTATTGAACGAGAACGTCGTCGCCTTGAAATCGTGCTCCTTCGCCAGCGGTACGGCGGCGAAGCACTTACGGATCTGGTCGAAGACACCGGTGTAGGTCGCCGGGTTGCTACGCGGGGTGCGCCCGATCGGATCCTGACCGACGTGCACAACTTGGCCGATGCCTTCGGCACCGCGAAGCTCGCCCAGGGACTTGGGCAGCGCCCGGCCATCGATTTGGGCGCGCACGGCCTCGGCCAGCACCCGTGTAACCAACGTCGACTTACCGGCGCCCGCGACTCCCGACACCACGTTGAGACGCGCCACGGCAAACCGCGCATGCACGTCGATCAGATTATTGGCATTGGCGCCGCACACCGCAAAGAACTTGGCGTCGTCAAGAGGTCTGCGAGCACGCAACGGCACACCAGTGAACTCGCCACCTTCGGCGTAGTGTGCCCGGGTCTGGCTATTCGCTTCGGCCTCTGCCGCAAGTCGATCCGGCGGCCCCGAGAACAACACCCGGCCACCGAGCGAGCCAGGCCCCGGGCCAACATCGATGACGTGGTCGGCCGCCCGCAGCGCGTGTTCACTGTGCTCGACCACGACGACCGTGTTGCCGTCGTCGCGCAAGTCCGCGAGCAAATCGAGCACGGCCAACTCTTCGCTCGCGTGCAATCCGATCGATGGCTCATCGAAGACGAACGTGACCCCAGCGAGGCCTCCGGTCGCAATCGCACCAAGGCGCAGGCGCTGGTGTTCACCGCCTGACAGCGTCGACGCGGCTCGCTCACAACTGAGATGCGACAAGCCCAAACGCTGATACACAGCCAACCGACGCTGCAAACGCACACTCTCGTCACAGTCAAACTTAGCGCACCACAGAGCCAATTCGGGCAACGCCCAACGCCCCACTTCGACAATCGTGGCGCCGGCAATCTGCGCGGTTCGTGCGGCTTCACCCAAACGACTGCCATCGCAGGCTCGACACGGCACCGAGACGGCAAAGCGCAGCGCATTCTCATTTCGGCTGCGACGCAGGATGTCTTCGATAGTTGGGATCAGGCCCTTGTAGAACCCCAGTTCGCGCGGCTTCGCGGTGATGCCTTCCCAGCGCATGCGCGATTCGAGGGAATGCTTGCCGAACGGCACCTCAACCCGGTCGGAGCCATAGAACACGACGTCGTGCTGTTCGCGCGTCAGCTCGCTCCACGGCGTATCGACATCAAAGCCATGCGCTTGGCACACGGTGTTGAGCGCATCGACGGTGACCTGGCTGTAGACGATGTAGCCAGTCCCGGTCGTCGGCACGAGTGCACCCTGCCGCAGGGTCTTGCTGGCGTCGGCGACCAACAGCTCGCGCGACACTTCATCGCCACTGCCGATGCCGCGACACTCAGAGCATGCGCCGGCACTAACAAACGAGAAATCGCGCGCCTCCAGGCCGTTCTCGCGAGCAAACCAGAATCGCAGCACATCGTGCAGGCCAGACAGCGTGCCAACGGTCGAGCGCGCCTGATCCCCAGCGTGCCGCTGGCCCAACGCGATGCTGGGCGACAAACCCGTTGCCGACTGCATGCGCGGCGTCGGCAAGCGCTGCAAGAAGCGGCGCGCGTGCACGGACAGGGTCTCGAGGTAGCGACGCTGGCTCGCCGCGTGCAGCGTATCGAAGATCAGCGAACTCTTGCCGCTGCCCGACACGCCCGTCACAACCGTCAGTTGGCCGTGCGGAATCTCAACGGTGACTCCATCGAGATTGTGTTCTCGAACGTCGTGTAGGCGAATCGGAGGGCAGGGCACGCACTGACGAGCGTACCACCTCGACGACTCGCTTAAAGCCGCCTACTTGATGTCGGACTTCTTTGCTTCGTCCCTCTTGGCGGCAGGTTTCCTGATCTTCTTGCCCGCTGGCTTCTTGCCCTGCTGGGCCGAGCCGCGCCGCTTGCCCTTCGGGGCACTGCTTTCGGCTTCGACTTCTACCTGACGGGCGGAACCGCGACCCGAGCGACCACCGCGGCGCTCCGAACGCTGCTCGCGGCTACCGCGCGCCTCTTGGCGACCACGACCTTCGCGCTGTTGCGCACCACGGCGACCACTCTGCGAGCGCTCACCGCGCGCGCCACGTTGACGCTCACCATCTCGCCCACGACCTTGGGTCTGCTCGCGCCGCTCGCCACGTTGGCTTTGCGCCCCACGGTTGCCGCGCTGCGTGCCACGGCCATCGGTGCGATCTTGGCGACCACGGCCGCGCTCCCCACGTTGGCGCTCGCCACCAGATTCCGAGCGACCGGCGCCATTGCGGCCGAAGCGCTCACGCATCTTCTGCATGCGCTTCTGCATGCGCTCGCGCATTTGCGTACCGCGCTCGCCACCAGCTTCCGGGCGACCGGCGCCATCGCGACCGAAGCGTTCGCGCATCTGCTGCACGCGCTCGCGAATTTGTGTGCCTGCTTTGCCTCGACGTGTGGCCGGCGCTGGGCGCTCGCTGCGCTGACCTTGCCGTTCGTTGTTACGCTCGCCGCGGCCGCCGCGTCGCTGCTGCGCGTCCAAAGAGACAGTCAAGAAGAGGACCGCGAAGGCCGCTAGAATCGTCGTTGCTTTCATAAGTGGTTACCTGTTGTTCGAGGCGCCCCAACAACGGGGCCTAAGGCCGTACGCCCACACCAGTTGCCTCCTTGAGACAAGTTTCGTTCGGGGACATCGAAAGCGTGCTATTTGCGCGCCTAGGACCGATCACCGCACGCTCCACGGCAACGGCGCAACGCGAGCGAGTTCGTATTCAACGTGAATGCTAGGAGTCCCTGCGGTGTCATGGACCGCGCACCAGGATTCACGCCACGCCCAACCCCTTGCCGACTGCATGCACCTGCCGAGCCGCCCAGCCCTTCTACGCACCGCGCTGCTAACCCTGCTCTTCGTTGCCCTTGCGAACGCGCAAGACAGCGTTCAGGACAACGCTCGCAAGCCAGACCTCATACAACTCGCCTCGGTGTTCAGCGACCACATGGTGCTGCAACGCGGCCAGCCGATCACCATTTGGGGCCGGACCCAGGCCAATGTGAATGTTGCGGTGACGTTCGGCGGACACCTAGCCATGGCCAAGTCGCAGAAGGGTCGCTTTGCCGTGACACTGCCTGCGCTGCTCGCTAATGCGAACGGCACGGACCTAGTCATCGGCGCGCAACTAGGCGGCCGTCAGCAAACGATCACGCTGCAGGATGTCGTCGTCGGTGACCTTTGGTTGTGCACCGGCCAATCGAACATGCGTTGGCGCGTCAACCAATCGGCCGAGGCTGGCGAGATCCTGGCCGCGGCGGACGTCAAGAACCTGCGCCTGATCGACTTCGAAGGTTCTCTGTATCCGACGTCGAAGCGCTACGAACTGGACTTCGTCAAGCAAGTGACGCCACAGAACTACTACTCGACCAAGGGATGGCAACGATCGTCGCGCGACTCGGCCAACACCTTCTCGGGGGTCGGCTTCGTATTTGGAAGGCGCCTCGCGCGGGACGTTGGCGTGCCGATCGGCATCATTCACAACGCGATCGGAGGCGCACCGATGGGCGCGTTTGTGCCGTCGAATGGCAGCGCGCTCACAGCACCCGTCAAGAAGGCGATGCGCAATTGGTGGCAGGGTGACAGCTACCCAGATTGGTGCCGAACGCGCGTCCGCCAGAACTTGGCGGCTTGGTTTGAGCAGCCAACCGGCAAGCAACCACACCATCCGTTCGAACCGGCGTTCCTATTTGACGCCGGCATCGCGCCACTCAAGCACCTGCCGATCCGCGGCGTCGTTTGGTATCAGGGCGAATCGGATGCAACGCACATTCCGGGTGATCGCCCGCGCAGCCAGAGCCTCAACTACGCCATCTTCACCGGCCTAGTTGCCAGCTTCCGTGAGAACTGGAACAACTCCGAACTGCCGTTCTACTTCGTGCAATTGCCGGGACTAAACCGCGACTGGGCCACATTCCGCGAGATGCAGGCGCACGTCGCCAAGCAAGATGCGCATACGGACATGGCGGTCACGATCGACGTTGGTCATGCGACCGACGTGCATCCTCGACGTAAGCAGCCAGTTGGCGACCGGCTCGCGCAACTGGCGTTGGCGCAGGTCTACGGCCAATCCGTCGCAATCAGCGGACCGCGTTTTGCCAACCTCGAGCTCGCAGGCGCGCTCGCAACCGTGCACTTCGACCATGCATACGGACTGCGCACGATCGACAACCAACCCGTTCGCGGCTTTTCTATCGCGGGGACGGACCAGCAGTTTCATGCCGCGTTTGCAACGATCGTCGGAACGTCGATCCACTTGCGCTCACAGCAGGTCAAGCAACCGATCGCCGTTCGCTATGCATTCGCGAGTGATCCAAGCACCAACCTCATCAACAACGCACGGCTGCCCGCGGCGCCGTTCCGCACCGACACATGGAGCAACGCGACGACCGCCACCGTCACGCTAGCAACTGGCAGCTTCGAAGAGATCGCGGCCGGCGCGCTGCAAACAGCCGCATCGCCGCAGGGCAAGTGGCAGGCTGATAAGGGCCACGCCGAAATCACCAAGCAATTCGCGCACTCGGGTCAGCAGAGCCTGCACCTCCACGGTGGTGAGAACCGGCAGGCAACGATCACGCTCGCGCAGCGTGGCCCGCGGCGCATTTCGTTTGTCGCCGAACGCTGGACGAGCCGCGCGCCATTCGCGTTCCGAGTGGCAGCTCGCAGCGACAGCCGCTGGCAGGAGATCTTCAATGGTGACAAGGTGCGCGTCGGCAGCCGGTTCTTGAGCCGCGTCGAAATCGATCTGCCAGAGGGCGTCACTGCACTGCGCTTTCGCAGCACGTCACCGGCCAAGAGCGGCGTGCTGATCGACGACCTGCAATTGGCGGACGCTGTGCCGATGCGCGTGCTCGGAGCGCAACACCGGCTGTGGGTCGCCCCCGCCCTGCGCGGCAAGATCAGCCCGATCGCGAAGGTCGCGATCAAAACGGCTGGTCACAGTAAGCCACTGTCGGTGACGCAACTGCGCATCGCATTCTCAGACGACACCGACCTTGCTGGGATCGCAACCGTGCACGCGCTCGGGCTGGAGAAGCCGGCGAGCAGGACCATGGTGTTCGATGCCAAAATGGCGCTTGCCAACGGCGACAATGAACTGGCGCTCGCTGTCGACCTATCTGATCAGGCGAGCCTCGATGCGAAGGTCACAGTCAGCGTCACCGAAGTGAAGTTCTCGAACGGCGTCATGATGCACCCTGACGGTGCCGGCACCGCCCAGCGCATTGGCGTCGCACTGCGAACCGCCGGCCAGGACAACTGCCACACGTATCGCATTCCCGGCTTGGCGACGACCAACAAGGGCACGCTGATTGCCGTCTACGACAACCGCTACCGCAGCGGCGGCGACCTACCGGGTGACGTCGATGTCGGCATGAGCCGCAGCACCGATGGCGGCGCCACGTGGGATGCGATGCGCGTCATCATGGACATGGGCAACGACAAGAAATGGCTCTACGACGGCGTTGGCGATCCTGAAGTGCTGGTCGACAAGGTCAATGGACGCATCTGGGTCGGGGCGACATGGAGTCACGGCAATCGTTCTTGGAATGGTTCGGGCCCAGGCATGGAACCGGCAGAGACTGGACAATTCATGCTCTCGCACAGTGATGACGACGGCAAGACTTGGTCGAAGCCGCGCAACATCACCAAGCAGATCAAGGACCCGAAGTGGCGCTTCGTGCTGCAAGGGCCGGGGCGCGGCATCACCATGCGCGACGGCACACTGGTGCTCGCCGCGCAATACCGCAGTGCCCCCGGCGATCCGCATCAGGGCAAGCCGTTCTCGACGATGATCAGTTCGAAGGATCGTGGCGAGACTTGGCAGATTGGCACCGGCGTCAAGGTCGACACGACCGAAGCGCAGCTTGTCGAACTCGAGGATGGGGTGCTGATGATCAACTGCCGCGACAACCGCCGCGGTAGCCGTTCGGTCTACACGACCAACGACCTCGGCAAGACCTGGACGCAACATGCGACGTCGCGGCATGGCTTGATCGAACCGACATGCATGGCCAGCCTGCTGCGCATCGACCACAAGGAGCTTGGTCGCCTGTTGCTGTTCTCAAATCCCAACACGCCGGCTGGCCGCTTTGACATGACCATGAAGGTCAGCACCGATGATGGTGCGACCTGGCCGTCACGCTGGCATACGCGCTACGACCAACGACTTGGCGCCGGCTACTCGTGCCTGACTCGCGTCGGCGACGAACACGTTGGGGTTGTGTATGAAGGCATCCACGAGCTCTACTACTTGCGCTTCCCGATTCGCGAACTGCTGACCAAATGAACTGCTTCTCCACTGCGGCACGGACCGCACTGTTGGCCACCGCACTGCTGGCCACCTCTGTGCTTGTCACACCCCTCGCCTCGCAAGAATCGCAACTTAAGCAAGGCCCGCTGATCGGGCATACGGACAGCAGCTCGGTGCACGTCTGGGCGCGCGCAAGCGTTGCTGGCGACTACGTGCTGAAGGCACTAGGCATCGCAGCTACAAAGATATTGTTAGAGGCCACGGCGACAGCCAAGCCAGAGAACGACCTATGCATGGTGTTCGAACTCAAGGGCCTAGGCGCCAACGGCAGCTACCGCTACCGCATCGAAACGGCGGCGGGCCAGTTAGTGTGCGGCGGCGACGACTACGTGCTGCGAACGGCAGCGACAAATGACGCGAACGGCAACGTGCGCGTGATGTTTGGTTCGTGCTGCTACGAGGACGAAGGCACCGGCGATACGTGGCAGCGCGTCGCGGTCGAGAAGCCGGATGTCGTCGTGCTGCTCGGCGACACGCCCTACATCAACAACACACAGATCGAGCAACAGCGGCGGCGCTACGCCGAGTTCGCAGGCTTCGCGCCAATGGCAAACCTGCTGCGCACGACTAGTTGGTATGGCACGTGGGACGACCACGACTTCGGCGACAACGACACCGATGGCCGCATGCGTGGCAAGGCCAATTCGCGGCAAGCATTCCTCGAATACCACGCCAACCCGTCCTACGGCGACGGTCAGAACGGCATCTACACCAAGTTCCGCCGCGGCCCGGTAGAAGTGTTCGTGCTCGACACGCGCACGTTCGCGGCCACTGAGCCGTCGCCGTTCTTGCGCCATCACGCGTCACTGCTGGGCAGTAAGCAATGGAAGTGGCTGCTGAAGGGCCTGACCGAGTCGACGGCACCGGTCAAGGTGCTCGCCTGCGGCATGATTTGGAACGAAGCCACGCGCCCAAACAAGCAAGACCACTGGGGCAGCTACCCGCACGAGCGCTCGGCGCTGTTCAAGGAGATCGGCCGCAACAAGATCACCGGCGTGGTGCTGGTCGGCGGCGACATCCACCGCTCACGCGTGGTGCGCCATGCGACCAAGGAGACCGCAGGCTACGACATCATCGAGCTAATCAGTTCGCCGATGCATCACAGCATCATCAAGAAGGCCAACGCTCCGCACCCGGGGCTGATCAAGGACATGGGCGAGCCGCACACCTTCTTGCTTATCGATGCCAAGCAGTTGGATGGCAAGCTGAGTTCGGTTCGCGCTCGCTTCGTCAATGACGAGGGCACGGAACACTTCGCTATCGACCTGCTGAAGTAAACTGGCCAAACTTATCCCATGCCACTCCCCGTTGACGCCGCGTTCATCACCCGCGCCGAGCACCAACTCCGCACGCAATTCCCAGCTGAGTATCGACAGTATTTGCTGCACAGCAACGGCGGCAAAGTCGATCTCGGCGACACTGGCGACGACGCTTGGTTACTGTTCCCAGTCGGGGACGACAGTGACGAGCAGAGCCTCAAGCGGACCCGGGATAATGTCGTACGCCACACAAAACGAGAACGCGGACAATCACACTTCCCATGTGATGCCGTGGCGATTGGCGAAGACGGCAGCGGCGACCTTCTGCTGCTGATTCCGGCGGGCGACAAATGGGAACTCGCGACTTGGGATCACGAGACCGGCGACACGAGCCCCGTGCCGCGAGACATTTTCGGCAACTAGCCGGCAGTGACCCGCACGACCAACACAATGTGCTCACCAACACAATGTGCTCATTGTGCCTGATTCGCGCCCGTGCCTAGGACTCAGGTGCTCGGGGGGATCGGCTGCTCGACCTGTGCTAACGACGGATCGACGCCGGCGTCTTGCCGCGATCTATGGAGTGGACCATGGCGTGCACTCATGAACATGGCACCCATGGCCCCAACTTCAATCGGCGCCACTAGGGTCGCGCCGACGGCTAGCTGAAGCTCGCGTTACTCCTCAGCCTGCCACGAGTTGTTGCCGCGCTTGTTGTCCGGCAGCATGCGCTCGGGGTCGAGGCGCACAGCGACGATTACCTTGTCGGACTTCACGGTGTGCACGACCTTGT